>NZ_JBOCEF010000051.1:0-34047 GCF_050586345.1 Rhodovulum sp. DZ06 | reverse complement strand
CCCGAGAAAACATCCCTCCTGAGACGGTCCCATCCCCCTGCGCCCACCCCCTCCGCGGAGGTTGTGGGGGGGGGTTGTGGTGCCGCCGGCCTGCCGCAGGCGCCGCGTGGGCCGACGGCGCAGGCCCGTCCCCACGCGCCGCGCGGCGCAGCCCGCGCGCGGGCCGAGGGGGCTCGACGCCCCCGAGGGCCGCCCCCCGCGGAACGGTCCCCGAATGCGCCTAAGCCGCCCGCCGCCGAAACGCCGCGGGCGTCGCGCCATAGGCCGCGCGGAACATCCGCGTCAGGTGCGCCTGGTCCGAGAAGCCGCAATCCGCCGCCACCGCCTTGATCGGCAAAGCGGAGCGCGCCAGCAGCGCCCGCGCCCGCTCCAGCCGCCGCGCCTTCACGAAGGCATAGGGCGGCATGTCGAAGCTCGCCCGGAACGCCCGCGCGAACCGGCAGGGCGTCATCTCCAGCGCCCCGGCCAGCGCCTTCAGGTCCAGCGGGGCCGAGAGGTTCTCCTCGATATACTCGAGGATCCGCCGCCGCTGCGCCGGCTCCAGCCCGCCGCCCGCGCCGTCCTCGCGCATCCGCACCGAGGCGTAGCGGCGCAGCAAATGCACGATCAGCCCCCGCGCCACGCTGTCCACGTAAAGCGCGCCGCCCATGCCGCGGGTCCGCGCCTCGCCCGCGATCAGCTGCATCGCCTGCATCATGATCGGGTCGTCCGCGCGCAGCACATCCGCCAGCGCCACGTCCGCCACCGCGCAGTCCTGCATCTCGGACGCCACCTCGGCCACCAGCCCGGCCGAGAGATACACGTGGGTGACGTCGATCTCCTCCTCCCAGGTCCAGTTCGCCTGCTGCGCCCGGGTCAGCAGCGACACCGCCCCGGGGCCGAGCACGTCGCGGCTCCAGCGTCCCTCGAACCGGCGCTGCATCGGGGTCACCCCGGCGCGGTAGGCGACCAGCATGTAATCCTGCATCGCCGGGACGATCACCTCCTGCCCCGCATAGCGATAGCTGCGCAGGGCGACGTTCTTCCAGCCCTGCCCGTCGCTGGCGAGGCCGACCTCGCCGGGCACCCAGTCGGGCAACTCCTCGTATCGGATCAATCCGGTCTTCATCGCATCTCCTCCCAGGACCGACGAAAGACGGGGGACGCCGCGCGCCCCCCGCCACGGGCCCCCGCCGGATCGCTCCGGGCGCCGGGGCCGCCCCACCGGGGCCGTCTGCGCAAGGCGCGCCGTCAGGCCGCCTTCGCCGCCCGCATCGCGCGGTAGGCGGCGCTCTCGAACTCGAGGTACCCGCCGAACGAGGTCGGGTCCCCGAAGGGCAGGATCTGCGTCGCCCAGTAGCCGCCGAAGCCGCCCGCCCGGTCGATCCAGTAGAAGCTGTTGGCGAGGCCCGCCCAGCCGATCGCCCCCGCCGGGCGGCCGGTCGGGGCCTCCTCGGTGTTGACCATGAAGGTGTAGGACCAGTCTTTCCCGAGGCCGGGGAAGAACTCCGCGTCATTCGACAGCTCGGGGATCACGCCGGGCAGCATGGTCACCTTCTGCGGCGGGACCAGCGCGCCCTTGACCGCCCACTCCACCGTCTCGGGCTTCAGGACCCGCCCGTTCGGGCCCGCGCCGTCATTGAGCCACATGCGGATGAACTTCATGTATTCCGGGACCGTGCCGTAGAGGCCATGCCCCCCCATGTCGACTTCCGGGTCATCGGGCAGCGCGAAATCGTCCATCGGCGTCAGCGAGCCGTCCGCCCCGCGGGCATGGATGGTGGCGCTGCGCGCCTTCATGTCGTCGGTGCGGGTGAAGGCGATGTCGGTCATCCCGAGCGGGTCGAACACCCGCTCCTTCATCACGGCGCCGAGGCGCTTGCCGCGGATCCCCTCGACCACCTGGCCGACCCAGTCGATATTGGTGCCGTATTCCCACTTCTCACCGGGATCGAACAGCAGCGGCGTCTCGATCGCCGCGCGGGTCCCGCTGACGACCGAGGGCTGGCCATGCTCCTCGGCCATGCGCCGGTAATTCTCGTTGAAGAAGTCATAGCCGAAGCCGCCGGTATGCAGCATCAGCTGGCGCGTGGTCACGTCGGTCTTCGGCGCGCGCAGGCGGGGCGCGCCATCCGCGTCGAAGCCCTCGATCACCTGCAGCTTGCCGATGGCGGGGGCGTAGTCCTTGGCCGGGGCGTCGAGGTCCAGCAGCCCCTCTTCCACGCATTGCAGCGCCGTGGTCCCGGCGATGGCCTTGGTGGTGGAGAAGATGGCGAAGACCGTGTCCTCGCCCATCGGGGTTCCGCCCAGCCGCCGCTCCCCGGCCGCGCCGGAATAGATGTCGCCGTCGCGGTCGGTCAGCATCGCCACCACGCCGGGCACGCGCGCGTCCCCCTGCACCACGCCGTTCAGAACCGCGTCCAGATCCGCCTTCAAGTCTTTCATGTCATCCTCCCTTGGGTTTCGACCCGGAAGGAAGCCTGGCATGGACGACGCCGCCGCGCCGTCCGCGACCGGCAGGGACTGTCCGCAAACGGAAGCCGAATGTCGCGCACTTGTATTCGGGGGCCGGGTGTTCGGGGGGCGGGCGCCCCCCCGCTCAGATCCGCCGCAGCGCCCGCGCCAGCGTGTGCGACGGCGCCTCGCCATACCGTTCCCGGTAGCGCCCGGCCAGCGCCCCGAGATTGACGAAGCCCCAGCCCGCGGCCACCTCGGTCACGCTCTCCCCCGCCCCGGCGAGCAGGTCGGCGCGGAACCCCTCCAGCCGCCGCTCGGCGAGGAACTCGCGCGGGGAGAGGCCCCGGAACCGCCGGAACCCGCCCGAGAGCGTGCGGGCCGAGACCCCGACCCGCCGCGCCACCTCGCCGATCACCGGCGCCGCGCGCGCCTCGGCCTCCAGGATCTCCTCGGCCCGGCGCACATAGCCCGGCGCGGCCTCGCGCGCGCCCGCTTCCAGCCGCAGCCCCGCGGCGCCCGCCCACTGGCGCAGAAGCTCGAGGCACAGGATCTCCTCCAGGTGCCGCGACAGCGCCGCCGCGCCGGGCAGCGCCCCCTGCCCCGCCCCGGCCCCCGCCACCGTGCGCACCGCGTAATCCAGCAGCGCCGGCCAGGCCGAGCCCGGCCCGCCGAACTTCACCCGGGCGCACCACAGCCGGTCGTCGGGGGTGAAGCCGAACCAGCGCCGCGCCGTCTCCTCCATCACCTCGTGCGGGATGGTCAGGTTCAGCTGCATGTGGTCCGCATCCCCGTCCAGCCAGTACTCGGCGCGCGAGCAGTCCACCACGAAGCTCTCCCCCGCCCCGGTCTGCGCCGGCGCCGCCCCCGTCTGGTGGCGCAGCGCCCCGCGCAGGGTGGTGAGCGCGAGGATGTTCCCCGCCGACGGGTCGAACCGGTCGAGATGGATGCCCGTGCCATAGGAAAAGCGGGTCATCGTCACCCGGCCGATGCGGGCCGGGATCATGGTGGCGTCGGGGCGCGATCCGCGCTCCAGCGGGCGGACGCGATAGGGCATGTAGACGGTGCGGCAGAACGCCTGCACCTCGTCCCAGTCCTGCGAGCGGGCGGCGGCGGGGACGGCCCCGGCGGCCAGCGGCGACAGGTTCTCCTCCAGCATGGGTTCTCCTCCCAAGATCCCCCTTGGGCGCGCAGTCTAACAGCGCCCGCGGCGCCCCGGCGCATAGGACTTTGGCGCCGCCCCCGGGGCGCGGTCTCCGAACCCGCGGCGCCGCGCGATTCGCCCCCGCCCGGGCGCGCCCGT
Source organism: Rhodovulum sp. DZ06 (assembly GCF_050586345.1). Taxonomy (NCBI): domain Bacteria; kingdom Pseudomonadati; phylum Pseudomonadota; class Alphaproteobacteria; order Rhodobacterales; family Paracoccaceae; genus Rhodovulum; species Rhodovulum sp. DZ06. Next base: position 30,311 of record NZ_JBOCEF010000051.1, on the reverse strand, counting down.
CCCCGGCTTGCCGAAATTCCGAGCATTCGCCCCCACGCCGCCCAGCCTTTGGGCGCCGCGGCGTCTTGCACCGCCGCGCCCGTCGTTTCCGCGTGCATTTCCCGGCGGTGCGTTTACCGTATGGTCAAAACCAGTCACGCAGACGAGAGAGGGGACCATGCTCGACCTCGTGATACGGAACGCCCGGCTGCCCGAGGGGGGCCTGCCGTCGATGTCGGCGTCGCCGACGGCCATGTCGCCGCCATCGCCCCGCGCCTGGATGCAGAGGCGGGGCAGGAGATCGACGCCGCGGGCCGCCTGCTCTCGCCGCCCTTCGTGGACCCGCATTTCCACATGGACGCGACGCTCTCGCTCGGCCTGCCGCGGCTGAACCTCTCCGGCACGCTGCTCGAAGGCATCGCGCTCTGGGGCGAGCTGAAGCCGCTGCTGACGCCCGAGGCGGTGAAGGAGCGGGCCCTCAAATACTGCGATCTCGCCGCCGCGATGGGGCTGCAGGCGATCCGCTCCCATGTCGATGTCTGCGATGACGGGCTGACCGCCGTCGATGCGCTGCTCGAGGTCCGGGCCGAGGTCGCCCCCTATATCGACCTTCAGCTCTGCGCCTTCCCGCAGGACGGGCTGTACCGCTCGCCGACCGCCGAGGCGAACCTGCTCCGCGCCCTCGACAAGGGCGTCGACGTGGTCGGCGGCATCCCGCATTTCGAGCGGACCATGGCCGACGGCGCCGCCTCGGTCACCCGCCTGTGCGAGATCGCGGCCGAGCGCGGCCTGCGCATCGATCTGCATTGCGACGAATCCGACGACCCCATGTCCCGGCATGTCGAGACCTATGCGGCGGAAGTCACCCGCCTCGGCCTCGGCCCCATGGCGACGGCCTCGCACGTCACCGCCATGCATTCCTACGACAATTACTACGCCTCGAAGCTGATCCCGCTGATCGCCGAGTCCGGGATGCACGTGATCCCCAACCCGCTCATCAACATCACCCTCCAGGGCCGCTCGGACACCTATCCGCGCCGCCGCGGCCTGACCCGGGTGAAGGAGCTGCGCGAGGCAGGCGTCAACGTCGCCTTCGGCCAGGACTGCACCATGGACCCGTGGTACCCGCTCGGCGGGGCCGACATGCTCGACGTCGCGCACATGGCCGTCCATGCCGTGCCGATGACCAGCCGAGAGGCGATGGCCTGGGCGTTCCATTCGGTCACCCAGGGCGGCGCCGCTTCCATGGGCCTGCCCGACCCGACCATCCGCGTGGGCGCCGTCGCCAACATGGTCCTCCTCCAGGCCCGCGACCCGATCGAGGCGGTGCGCCTGCGCGCCACCCGCCTCGCGGTGATCCGCCGCGGCCAGGTGATTTCCCGCACCCCGCCGCGCGTCGCAGCCCTTTCCCTTCCGGGCCGCCCCTCTGCGGTCGACCCGGCCGACTACGCCCCGCCCGAGGGCTGACGCCCTCGCCTTTCAACATCGGGGGATAAACCCCTCCCCCACCCGCAAAACCCCGAGAGCCGAAAACGGCCAGGTCCGACAGGAGAGACACATGACCTTCACTCCCACCCGCCGCCACGTCCTGATGGGCGCCGCCGCGACCCTCGCCACCCCCGCCTTCCTGCGCCGCGCCCACGCCTCGGCGCCGCTCAAGGTCGCCGGGGTCCATGCCTCGCCGGTCGAGAACGCCTGGAACTCCCGCATCCATCTCGCGATGCAGGAGGCCGCCAAGGCCGGGCTGATCGAGTACCAGTTCTCCGAGGGCGTCGCCGCCACCGACTACCCGCGCGCCATGCGTGAATACGCCGAAAGCGGCGTGGCCCTCGTCTGGGGCGAATCCTACGCGGTCGAGCGCGACGCGCGCGAGGTCGCCGGGGACTACCCCGAGACCGCCTTCCTCATGGGCTCCTCCGGCGGGCCCGCGGGCGACAATTTCGGCGTCTTCGGCACCCGCAACCACGAGGCGGCGTATCTCGCCGGGATGCTCGCCGCGCCGATGTCCGAAACGGGCGTCTTCGGCTCCGTCGGCGGCTACCCGATCCCCGAGGTGAACCTGCTCATCAACGCCTTCCGCATGGGCGTGAAGGAGGTCCGCCCCGACGCCAAGTTCCTCAACGGCTTCATCGGCGCCTGGTTCGACCCGGCCAAGGCCAAGGAGGCCGCCATCGCCCAGATCGACGCCGGGGCCGACATCCTGTTCGGCGAGCGGATCGGCACCGCCGACGCGGCCAAGGACAAGGGCGTGAAGGCCATCGGGTCGCTGATCGACTACACCCCGCGCTATCCCGACACCGTCTTCGCCAACGCCATCTGGAATTACGGCCCGACCATCGAGGCCATCGTGGCGGACATCAAGGCCGGCAAGCCCGTGGGCAAGGACTACACCGAGTTCTCCTTCATGAAATACGGCGGCAACGCGCTCCAGTTCACCGAGAGCATGGTCCCCGCCGACGCCATCCCGGCGATGAAGGCGAAAGAGGCCGCGATCCAGTCCGGCGAATGGGACGTGCCGATCGACAATTCCGAGCCCGCCTGAGCCAGGGCCCGGCTCCATGCAGGATGCGACCGCGCTCGCCCGGGCCATCGCCGCGGGGGATGTCAGCCCCCGCGCGGCGATGGCCGCGTCGCTGGACCGTGCGTCTTTGGTCCCGGGCGCGGTCGTGCGGCGGCTTGACCCGGGGGCGGCCTTCGCCGCCGCCGAAGCCGCCGAAACCGTCCTTGCGCGGCTTGCCCGCAGGGACGGGGGCGGAGGCGGGGAGACGCTTCCCCCCGCCTCCGCCCAGCCCCCCGTCCTGCCGCCCTTCATCGGGGTCCCGTTCCTCGGGAAAGACCTCGGGGCCGCCGCCGCCGGTCTCGCCCCCGCCGGGGGCTGCGCCGCGATCCGCGCGCGCGTGGACGATCCGGCGGAAGACAGCGCCCTTTTCGCCCGGTTCCGCGCCGGGGGGTTGGTTCCCTTCGGGCTGACCGCGGTCCCGGAACTGGGCCTCGGCCTCGCCACCCCCGGCTGCGCCAACCCGTTCGACGCGGACCTGTCCTGCGGCGGCTCCTCCGGCGGCGCAGCCCTCGCCGTCGCCTCCGGGATCGTGGCCATCGCCCATGCCACCGACGCCGGGGGCTCGATCCGCGTTCCCGCGTCCTGCTGCGGCCTCTGGGGGCTCAAGCCCTCCCGCGGCGCCATCCCGCAGGGCCCCGACTACGGCAACCACCTGATGGGGCTGGCCTCGGAGCTGGTCCTCGCCCGCTCCCTGCGCGACGTGGAGACCGCCTTCGCCCTCGCCGCCGACGCGCCCCTGCCCGCCCATGCCAACCCCGCTTCGCCCGAGGACGCCGAGACGCCGAAGGCGCCGCCCCTGCGCTTCGCCATCTGCATCCCGCCCGGCACGAGGCCCGCAAACGCCGCCGTCACCCATGCCGTCGCCGCCGCCCTCGCGCGCCTCGGGGCCGTCCGCATCTCCGGGGAGGCCGAAGCCGCCCTCGCCGCCGCCTTCAGCGCCCAGGCCAACGCGGCGGGCGCCGTCGCCGCGCAGGTCTTCGCCCTCTCCGCCGCCGACTGGCTCGACGCGCTCGCCATCCCGGACGCCGAGCTCTCCCCCCTCCTGCGCGCCTTCCGCGCCCGGGGCCGCGCGATCCCGGGGCCGGAGGTCTTCGCCCTCTCCCGCCGCATCGCCGCCGCGACGGACGCCGCCGCCGCGCTGTTCGGGGAGGTGGACGCGATCCTCTCCCCCACCCTCTCCGGCCCGCCGCCCGCCATGACCGCCTACCCGCCGGACGAGCCCGACCCCGACGCCCGCGCCCTGCGCATGGCCATGGACGCGCCCCTTGTCGCCCATGCCAATGTCGCGGGCCTTCCCGCCCTCGCCTTCCCCGCCGGATCGCTGGACGGGGTCCCCATCGGCCTGCAGCTCACCGGCCCGCACGGGTCCGAGGCCGCGCTCCTCGCGCTCGCCGCCCCGCTGACCGGGCTGCACCGCCCCTCCTTCCCTCCCATCGCCGGATTGCCGACATGACCGAGCCCGCCCCGCCCGCATCCGCGCCCCCCGTTCTCGAACTCCTCGGCATCACCAAGCGGTTCGGCGCCCTGACGGCCAATGACGACGTGACCCTGACCCTCGGACAGGGCGAGATCCTGGCCCTCCTGGGCGAGAACGGCGCGGGCAAGACCACGCTGATGAACATCCTGTTCGGCCATTACGCCGCCGATGAAGGCGAGGTCCGGGTCTTCGGCGCCCCCCTGCCCCCCGGCCGTCCCCGCGCCGCCATCGACGCCGGGGTGGGCATGGTCCACCAGCACTTCACCCTCGCCTCCGCGCTCACCGTCCTCGACAACGTCATCCTCGGCTCCGAGCCGCTCTCGCGCCCCCGTTCCGCCCGCCGCGCCGCCCGCGCCAGGCTGCTGGCCCTGTCCGAGCGCTTCGGGCTGCCGGTGGACCCGGACGCGGTGGTCTCCACCCTCTCGGTCGGCGAGCGCCAGCGGGTCGAGATCCTCAAGGCCCTGTTCCGCGACGCCCGCGTGCTGATCCTCGATGAACCCACCGCCGTGCTCGCCCGCCCCGAGGCCGAGCGCCTCTTCGCCACCCTGCGGGACATGACGAAGGAGGGGCTGTCCCTCATCTTCATCTCGCACAAGCTGCACGAGGTGATGGCCGCCTCGGACCGCGTCGCCGTGCTGCGCGCCGGGCGCCTGACGGCCGAGCGCCGCACCGCCGACACCTCGCCCGCCGAGCTGGCCGAGCTGATGGTCGGCCGCAAGGTCGAACGCCCGGTGCGCGAGGCCAAGCCCGTCGGCGCCCCCGTGGTGGTGGCCGACCGCGTGACGGTGGAGGACGACGGCGCGGCCCGCCTCAAGGACGTCTCCTTCACCATCCACGCGGGCGAGATCCTCGGCATCGTCGGCGTCTCCGGCAACGGGCAGGCGAGCCTCGGCGCCCTCCTCTCCGGCCTCGCCCACCCGACCGCGGGCCGCTTCACCATCGGCGGGGAAGACGCCGCCGCCCTCTCCCCCCGCGACCTCATCGCCATCGGCGCCGGGCGCATCCCCGAGGACCGCCACAGCGAGGGCGTCGTGGGCGAGCTCTCGGTCTGGGAAAACGCCGTCCTGGAACGCCTGCGCGACCCGCGCTTCTCCTCCCGCGGGATCGTCAAGCGCGGCGCCGCGAAAGCCTTCGCCGAAAGCCTCATCAAGCGGTTCGACATCCGCGGCGCGGCGCCGGACACGCCCGCGCGCCTGCTCTCCGGGGGCAACATGCAGAAACTGATCCTCGGGCGGTCGCTGACCGACGGCCCGAAACTGGTCCTCGCCAACCAGCCCACCCGCGGCCTCGACGAAGGCGCCGTCGCCGCCGTCCACGCCGAGCTGCTGGCGGCGCGCGAGGCCGGGGCCGCGATCCTGCTGATCTCGGAGGAGCTGGAGGAAGCCGTGGCCCTGTCGGACCGCATCCAGGCCATCGTCGGCGGCCGCCTCTCCTCCCCCATCCCGGCCGAGCAGGCCGACGCGCGCCGCCTCGGCCTGATGATGGCCGGCGCGTGGGAGGAAGCCGCCCATGCGCTTTGAACGCCGCCCCCACACGCCGCTCTGGCTCGCCGCCGCCGCGCCGCTGGCCGCCGTCTTCGCCGCGCTGTCGCTGGCCGCGATCCTGATCGCCGCCGCCGGGGCCAACCCGCTCACCGCCTACGGCGCGATGCTGACCGGCGCGCTCGGCTCCAAGCTGGCCGCGACCGAGATGCTGACCCGCGCGACGCCGCTGATCCTCACCGGCCTCGCCGCCGCCGTCGCCTTCCGCACGCGCCTCTGGAACATCGGCGGCGAGGGGCAGTTCTTCCTCGGCGCCCTCGTCACCGCCTGGATCGGCGCCTCGCTGCCGCTGCCGGGCATCCTCGGCATTCCCGTGCTGATGCTCTGCGGCATGATCGCGGGGGCGCTGATGCTGATGGGCCCCGCCTTCCTGCGCCTCCGGTTCGGGGTGGACGAGGTGGTCACCACCCTGCTGATGAACTTCATCGCCATCCTCTTCGTCGGGATGATGATCGAGGGGCCGCTGAAAGACCCCCTTGCGTTCGGCTGGCCCCAGTCGGTCCCCGTGGACGACGCCTTCCGCCTGCCGGACCTCGTGCCCCGCACGCGGCTGCACGTGGGCTTCCTCGTCGCCATCGCCGCCGCCCTCGCCGTCTGGGCGCTGATGGCGCGCACGGTGTTCGGGGCGGAAACCCGCGCCGCGGGCCTCAACCCCGCCGCCGCCGCCTTTGCGGGCGTGTCCCTGCCGCGCACCATCATGGGCGTCGCGGCGCTCTCGGGCGCGCTGGCGGGCCTCGCCGGGTCCGTCGAGGTGCTCGGCGTCACCGCGGGCGTCACCACCACCATGTCCCCCGGCTTCGGCTATGCCGGGATCGTGGTCGCCATGCTCGCCGCCCTGCACCCCGCGGGCTCCGCCGCCGCCGCCATCTTCATCGCCACCATCTTCGTCGGGGCCGACGCCATGAGCCGCGCCACCGGCGTGCCCTCCTTCATCTCGGACGTGATCGTGGCGCTGTCGCTCCTGTCGATGCTCGTCGCCCTCTTCTTCACGACCTGGAGGATCGCCCGATGACCGAGGCGCTGGACCTTCTGTGGAACGTCTCGCTCTGGGCCGCGGTGCTGCGGATCGCGACGCCGCTGATCTTCGGGGTGCTGGGGGCGCTGCTGTGCGAACGCTCCGGGGTGCTGAACCTCGGGATCGAGGGGATCATGACCGCGGGCGCGATGTTCGGGTGGCTGTCGGTGCATCTCGGGGCCGACCTCTGGACCGGGCTCCTCTGCGCCGCGCTGGCGGGGGCCTTGTTCGGGCTGATCCATGCTGGGCTGACGGTCAGCCTCGGCCTCTCGCAACATGTCTCGGGGCTCGGCATCACCATGTTCGCCTCGTCCCTGTCCTATTACCTCTACCGCCTGATCGTCGAAGTGGGCGCCCTGCCCCCGACCATCGAGCCGTTCCGCCCGCTCGCCATCCCGGGCCTGTCGGACCTGCCCGTCGTGGGCCCGATCCTCTTCTCCCAGACCGCGCCGACTTACCTGGCGCTCGCCGCCGTCGCGCTCCTCGCCTGGGGCCTTGCGCGCACGCCGCTGGGCCTTGCGATCCGCATGACCGGGGAAAACCCCAGGTCGGTCGAGGCGCAGGGGCTCGACCCCATCCGCATCCGCATCGGCGCGGTGGTCGCCGGCTCGGCCCTGATGGCCGTGGGCGGCGCCTTCCTGACCATGGCCGCCTTCGACAGCTTCTTCCCGGAGATGGTCCAGGGCCGCGGCTGGATCTGCATCGCGCTGGTGGTCTTCGCCGGGTGGAAGCCGTGGAAGGCGCTGATCGGCGCGCTCCTCTTCGCCTTCTTCGACGCCTACCAGCTGCGGCTGCAGACGGCGGTCGAGGGGGTCCCGTACCAGCTCTTCCTCATGGCGCCTTACGTGCTCTCCATCGTCGCGCTCGCCATCGCCGCCCGCCGGGCCGCGGCGCCCGAGGCGCTGATGGCGCCCTTCCGGCGGGGCGAGCGGTAGGGCTCAGCCCCTCCGGCGGCGGAGGGCGCGCCCCAGCGCCCCCGCCGCCAGCGCGCCAAGCGCCCCGAGGGTCCAGAGCGGCGCAGCCGTCGACCGCTGGTGAAAGATCCGCGCCTGCGGCACGTCGCGCGGCGGCGCGCCGTAGAACCCCTTGCCCGCGTCCCAGGCCTCGATCCCCATCCGCTCGCCGCCCCCGCCCGGGGGCGCATCGAGGCGCCGGAACCAGCCGATGCCGCCGCCCGTCATCTCCGGGGCGCCGCAGGTCTCGCACAGCCAGCCGCCCGCCTCGGCCGCCGCCGCCAGCCGCGCGAAACACTCCGGCGCGTCGCCAACGCCCGCGCCCTCGCAGGCCACGAGCACCACCGTCTCGCCCCAGGCATGGCGCGCGGTCTCGCCCCAGGCATGGCGCGCGCCGCCAACCGCCTCGATGCCCGGCGGCAGCGCGAAGGGCGCCGGGCGCAGCCGCATCTCCACCATCCCCGCAAGCATCGGCCCCGCCGCAACCAGCAGCGCCAGCGCCGCCAGCGCGCCGGGCCCCATCGCCGGAACCGCCCCCAGCCGCGCCAGCAGCCGGCCCGCCGCCAGCCCCGCCGCGACCGGCGCCAGCCCCAGCGGCGGGATCAGCAGCACGTAGCCGCCCACGTAGACGAACAGCGTCGCCGCCCCCGCGGCCCCCAGCGCGGCCCCGAGGACCCAACCGACCGTCCGCGGCGAGACCTGCGCCATCCCTCAGCCCTCGTCCCGCACGACCGAGGGGACCCCCAGCGTTTCGATCAGCCGCGTCGTCTCGCGGTGCACCAGCGCCAGGTTGCTGTCGCGCACGGTGGGCAGGCTCGCCCGCGCCGCCCGCACCTCGTCATAGTCGAGCGTGGCGTGGATCAGCGCCTCCTCCTCCCCCGCCTCGGCCAGGATCCGCCCATGCGGATCGAGAATGCGGGAGCCGCCCCAGAAGCTCAGCTCGCCCTCATTCCCCACCCGGTTCGCCATCACCACCGGCGCCCCGTACATCATCGCGTAGAACCGCACCGTCGTGGCCCAGCTGCCGGGATTGTCGAACGCATCCCCCACCGCCTCCCGCGCGCTCGAGACCGGGGCGACCAGCATCGTCGCGCCGTGCAGGACGCTCAGATGCGCCAGCGCCGGGTTGTAAAGATCGGCGCAGATCAGGCGCCCCATGATCCAGTCCCCGCCATTGGCCCCCGCGCCCTCGCCCCCCATCCGGTGCACGTCCACGAAACGCCCCGCGGCGTAGTATTTCGTCTCCACCAACCGGCCATAGGAGGGCAGGTTGATCTTGCGGTGCAGATGCACCAGCGCCCCGCCCCGGTAGACCGCCGAGGTGTTGTAGAACTGCGCCGAGGGCCCTTCCTCGACGAAGCCCACCACCAGCGTCATCTCCCCCGCCTCCCGGCTCAGCGCCACCAGCCGCGGATCGCGCGAGGGCATGGCGACGTCGAGCAGCGCCTCGGCCCCGGTATGACCCACGAGCGACAGCTCCGGGAACACCAGCATGTCGGCGCCCGCCGCCTTCGCCCCGGCGATGAAATGGCGGTGGCGGGCGAGGTTCTCCGCCACGTCCCCGGGGCGGGAGGCGCACTGGGCGACGGCGACGGTCAGGGGGCTGCGCAACGGGGGGTTTACTGGCTGGGAATGGGCCTTTCCGTCCTGCCCCGAACGCCCCCGCCGATCAAGCCGCCCCGCCCGCGCATGGGGGCGGCGCCCGCCCCTGCCGCCGCCGCCCCGCCGGGTCCGCCCGCGGCGGCGCGCCTCCAGGCCGAGCTGCCGCGACGCGCCCACCCCCATGTTCACGATTTCTTCCCACTTCGCCCGCGGCGGCGCTATGCTCCCGCCCCATGACCGCGATCCTGTCCAACCCCCGCGCCCGGCGGCTGTTCCTCTCCCGCCACCTGCTGCTGCGCCCCGAAGGGGGCCCGGCGCGGGGGGCGGACCTCTCGGCGCTCCTCGATGGGCTCGGCTTCGTGCAGGTCGACAGCGTCAACACCCTCGCCCGCGCCCATGACCTGATCCTCTGGTCCCGCCGCGGCCGCTACCGCCCCGAGGCCCTCCAGCGCCACGTCGCCCGCGACCGCGCGGCGTTCGAGCACTGGACCCATGACGCCTCGGTCATCCCGATGGACGCCTACCCCCTCTGGCGCCTCAAATTCGCCCGGGACGAGGCCCGGATGCGCGCCCGCTGGTCCGCCTGGCGCCGCGAGGGCTGGCACGCCGAGCTCGACGCCGTGCTGGCCCATGTCGAGGCGCATGGCGGCACCTCCTCCTCCGATCTCGGCAAGGACGAGAAGAAGAATTCGCAAGGCTGGTGGGACTGGCACCCGTCCAAGACCGCGCTCGAATTCCTGTGGCGCTCCGGCCGCCTCGCCGTCGCGCGGCGCGAGGGGTTCCGCAAGGTCTATGACCTCTCCGAACGGGTCATCCCCGACGAACACCGCACTGCCGTGATGGCCGAGGACGAGGCGCTGGACCGCGCCCTTTCCGCCGCCCTCGCCCGCCTCGGCTTCGCCACCCATGGCGAGCTCGCCGCCTTCTTCGACATCGCGACGCCGGCCGAGGCGAAGGCCTGGGCCGCGGCCGCCCTCGCCTCGGGCCGCGCCGTGCCGGTCGAGGTGGAGATGGCCGACGGCGCCCTGCGCCCCTGCCTCGCCGCCCCCGGTGCGCTGGACGAGGCCGCGTCGCTCCCCGAGCCGTCCAACCGCGTCCGCATCCTCTCCCCCTTCGACCCGGCGCTGCGCGACCGCGCGCGGGCGGAACGGCTGTTCGGCTTTCACTACCGGATCGAGATCTTCGTGCCCGAGGCGAAGCGCAGATACGGCTACTACGTCTTCCCCGTCTTCCAGGGCGACCGCGCCGTGGGCCGGATCGACGCGAAACGCGACGGCGAGACCCTCGCCGTCCGCGCCTTCTGGCCGGAACCGGGCGTGCGCATGGGCGCGGGCCGCATCAAGGCCCTCGAGGCCGAACTCGAGCGCCTGCGCCGCTTCACCGGCCTGTCCGAGGTCGCCTTCGCCGAGGACTGGCTCCGCGCCGCCGCCTGACCCCACGCCTGCCCAAAGGATCCCCGCCATGCCCGCACCCGTCTCCCCCGCCGCGCAAGCCGTCCTCTCCCGCCTCCATGCCGAGGCGGCAGGCGACCGCGCGCGGTGGGAGGCCCGCACCGGCGCCGCCCCCGACCCCGCGGGCGGGGGCGGCGGCGCGCTGGTGCGGCTCGGGGAATTCTACCTCGGCGTCTCGCCGGAGGAGGGGCGGTTCCTCCACATGATCGCGCGGGCGACGACGGCGCGGCGGATCGTGGAATTCGGCGCCTCCTTCGGCATCAGCGCCATCTACCTGGCCGAGGCCGCCCGCGCCAATGGCGGCGCCCTCTGGACCACCGAGGTGCACCCGGACAAGTGCCGCGCCCTGCGCGCCGTCTTCGCCGAGGCGGGGCTGGAGGGCGTCGTCACCCTGCTTGAAGGCGACGCGCGCGAGACGCTGCGGGACCTGCCCGGCCCGGTGGACCTGCTGTTCCTCGACGGCTGGAAAAGCGCCTACCTGCCGGTGCTGAAGCTGATGGCGCCGAAGCTCGCCCCCGGCGCGCTGGTGCTGGCCGACAACTGCTTCCACGAGGCCGCGGCCGACTACCTCGAAGCCGTGCAGGACCCGGACTCGGACTGGCTGACCAGCATCCAGGGCGACATGGCGATCACGCTCGCCCCGTCGTGAAACCGCCGGCGGGCGCGGCGCTCAGGCCGCTCCCATCTCCATCACCGGCCCTTCCAGCAGCCCCATCAGGTCGCTGAAATACCCGCCGGATCGCGCCGGCCGCGTCGGATCGGACGTGATCGCGACCGCCAGCCCCCGCCCCGAATGCGCCGCGATGATCTGGCCGCCATAGCCGCGCCCCAGCGCCCAGCCCGACCGGCTCAGGAACCAGCCATAGCCATAGGACAGCCCAGACCAGGGCGAGCGCGCCCGCGCCCGCAGCGATTCCGCCATCCAGGCCGCGGAGATCACCTGCTCCCCGCCATACCGCCCGCCATCGCGCAGCAGCGCCGCGATCCGCAGCATCGCGGTCGGGGTCAGCGCCATCTCGTTGCCCCCGAGGTAATAGCCCTGCGGGTCGCGCGTCCAGGGCGGGATCTCGATCCCCAGCGGATCCCCCAGCCGCTCCCGCGCCTGGGCCAGCAGGCTCTTGCCCGTCGCCTCGGCCAGCGCGGCCCCGAGGATATGGGTCGAGCCGGTGGAATACAGCATCCGCCCCCCCGGCCGCGCCACCATCGGGCGGCTCAGCGCATCGGCCAGCCAGTTGCGCGAGCTGACCCAGCCGCCGTAATTGGCCCCGGACGTGCGCTCCAGCCCCGCGCGCAGGGTCACGAGGTCTTCGAGCGTGATCTCCCCCGCCCCCGGCGTGGCGTTCCGCGGCAGGATGCGCGGCGCGGCCTCGGCCAGCGTGACGTCGACCGAGGCGACGTCGCCCCGGTCCAGCGCCGCCCCCAGGAGCAGCGCCACGACGCTTTTCGAACAGGACTTGATGTTGGCGAGCCGGTCCAGCCCCGGGCCCCGCGGGGCCTCGGCGAAGACCACCTCCGCCCCGCGCATCACCTGCAGGGAATGAAGCTGGTCGAGCCCGGCGATGGCGGCCCGCAGCTCGCGCGGCGCGGCGCGCGCAAGGGCGGGAACCGGGGTGGGGGCCGAGAGGGCGGCGGCCCCGGCGGCGCCCGCGGTGATGACGGCGGCGGCGGCGGAGGTCAGGACATGGCGGCGTGTCTGCATCCCCCAAGGATCGCGCCCCGGCGGGCGCTGTCCAGCGCCCGTCCCTCACAACCCCGTGCTTCAACGACCCGTGCATCAAGGACCCGTGCATCAAGGGCCCGCGCTTCAAGGACCCGTGCATCGAGGCCCGCGCTTCAAGGACCCGTGCATCGAGGCCCGCCCTTCAAAGGCCCCGCCGCCCCCCCCCGACCCCGCGCCCGCCCCCGCGGCGCCCGCCGCGGGCCGAACCCGCTCGAATTGCGCGCACATCCCCGGCCCCGCCGGGCTGGACCGCGCGCGGCGGGCGCGTCTAACATCCTTTCCCCCGACCGAGACCCCGACCGAGACCCTGACCCTGGCCCAGACCCGGAGACCGCATGACCCCCAGCGCCCCGACCGCCAAGGCCCTGCGCCGCCTCGCCGCCCTCGCCTCCGCCTCGGCCCTCGCGCTGCTGGCCGCCTGCACGCCGACCCAGCGCGCCTTCTCCTCGGGCGACGTGCAGAAGGCCGCCCAGATCGCCATGGCCGCCGATTTCTCCCGCGCCGGGGACAACGACCTCGCGCCCATGTGCAAGGCCCTCCAGCAGACCGGGCGCTTCGACCGCTACGACGCCTGCGCGGCCGAGATGCGCACCCGCATGACCCGCAATGACGGCCACCTCGCCATCTCCGACACGCCCGGCGGCGCCAGCTGGCGCGACGGGCTCTCCTTCAGCGCCAACTGGTCCACCGCCTCGATCGAGATGATGGAGGCCGAGGCCGCCCTCGGCCGCGGCCAGGCCGACAAGGCCTATCGCCACGCCGAAACCGCGCTCGCGGCCGCCGAGACCGGGACCTTCATGCTGCTCGACGACGGCGACCCGGACATCGACATGGACGAGGCGCAGACCCTCGCGCTCATCGACGCGCGCCGGGTGCTGGGGATGCTCGAGGCCCGCCGCGGCGACATCGCCGCCGCCGACGCGCGCATCGCCGCGCTCGAGGCGATGCAGGTCGGCGACCTGATGGACCTCAACGACAAGGCCGGGCTGCGCGCCCGCGCCGTCGCCCAGATCCACCTCGCCGCCAGGCGCCCGCAGCAGGCCCGCGCCGCGCTCGACGGCGTCGGGGCGGGGGCCGAGGTCGCCCGGGTCCTGTCGCAGCTCAACCCGCTGATGATCGCCGGGTCCATCGTCACCGGGGTCTCGACCGAGGGCATGTGGTTCCAGCAGGAACAGCAGGAGAAGCTGACCCTCGGCATCGCGGATCTCGAGGCCGGGAACATGGACGCCGCGAAGGCGAGCTTCGACGCCATCCTCTCGGACCGCCGGGTGGAAGGCGACGCCGACGTGCTGTGGCGCGCGCTGCATGGCCGGGCGCGGATCGCGCTGGCCCGCGGCGACCGCGCGGGCGCGATCCCCGACCTGTCGCGCGCCGCCGAGGTGGTGGCCGCGCAGCGCCGCAGCCTGGCCGGCGAGGAAGCGCGCCTGACCTTCGGCGGCGGCGACCACGCCGACCTTCACGCCGACCTGATCGGCGCCCTCGTCGACACCGGCCGCGCCCCCGAGGCGCTGGCCTGGGCCGAGCGCGCCAAGGCCCGCGCCCTCGTCGACCTGCTGGCGGGCAAGCGCAGCTTCGCCGCCGCCGGGCCCGGCGCCGACGCCGCCCTCGCGCGCTACGAGGCCGAGGTGGAGGCCGCCCGCGCCCGCGCCGCCGAGGCCGGCGTGCCGCTGGCCGAGGCGGTCGCCCCCGCCCGCGCCGCGCTCGAGGAAGGCGCGCCGCGCCTCGCCCCGCTGATCGCCGCCCCGGCGCTGACCGCCGCCGACCTCACCCGCCAGGTCCCGCGCGGCGAGGCGGCGCTGGTCTACTGGCGCCGCGGAAGCGACCTGTTCGGCTTCGCGGTGAAGGACGGGCGGGTGACGGCCAGGCGCCTTTCGGCCGCCGGGCTCGACGCCGAGGCGGACGCGCTCCTCTCCTCGGTCTGGCAGAGCCGCAGCGGCTCGGGCTGGAAGACCCCGGCGCGGGCGCTGCACGCCCGCCTCGTGGCGCCCTTCGCCGAGGCGGCCTCGGCGAAGCGCCTCTGGATCGTGCCGCACGGCTTCCTGCACTACCTGCCCTGGGCCACGCTCTCCGGCGCGGACGGGCCGCTGGCGGCGACGCATGAAGCCGCGGTGCTGCCCAGCCTCTCGACCCTCGGCTATCTCGGGGGCGCGCGCGGCGACGGGGCGCTGGTGCTCGGCAATCCCGACATCCGCCGCCCCGAGGGCCCGCTGCCGGGGGCCGAGGCCGAGGCGCGGGCGGTGGCGATGCGCCTCGGGGCCGGGGCGCCGCTGCTGCGCGGGGCCGCGACCGAGGCGGCGGTGCGCGCCCGCGCCCCGCGCGCCGGGGTGCTGCACCTCGCCTCGCACGGGGTGTTCGACGCGGCCGACCCGCTGAACTCGGCGCTGCTGCTGGCGCCGGGGGGCGGGCAGGATGGCACGCTCACGGCCTCCGAGATCTACGACCTGCCGCTCTCGGCCCGCCTCGTGACCCTCTCGGCCTGCGAGACGGGGCTCGGGGACGTGCGCTCGGGCGACGACGTGGTGGGGCTGACCCGCGGCTTCCTCTTCGCCGGGGCGGACGCGGTGACGGCGAGCCTGTGGAAGGTGAACGACGCCGCCACGCGGGCGTTGATGGAGCGGTTCTACGCCGAGGGCGCGGCGCAGGATCCGCGCGGCGCGCTGGCCCGGGCGCAGCGGGCGGTGGCGGGCGATCCGCGCTTCGCGCACCCGCATTACTGGGCCGCGTTCCAGGTCTGGGGCGCCCCGGGCTGAGGGGCGGCGGCAATAGAGCGGCAAGCAGATGGCGATGAGAGTTTATGATGCTCCTGTATAAATACTATCCCGCCGAGTACGGACGGGAAGCGATCTTAAACAGAAGACTGAAAATCTCGGAATTAGGCGCAACGAATGACCCCTTTGAACTTGCCTCGATAAACACAAAGGACAAAGAGGTTCGGAGCAAAATCCAAGACTGGCGCCGAGAAGTGTCACGTTTTTATGGGATGATTTCGCTCTGCAACAACAGAAAAAACCCCGTAATGTGGAGTCATTACGCTGAGGGCTATAAGGGAATATGCCTGGGCATCGAAGTCGGCATGCAGGAACTGACTCAGGTCAAATATCGGGCTGAAAGAACCGAAATATCACTCGAGCAGCTCAATGAAGCGCTCTTGCACCCAGGCAACACTGATCTTCGCGATCTAATGTGCACTAAATTTCTTCATTGGAGCTACGAGTCTGAGTGGAGGGTCATCTTCAAACTCAGCGAGTACGACACTCAGGAAAGAGGTAGTTTGAAATTTCTGCCATTTTCCTCAAGCCTGAAGTTAAGAGAGGTAATTCTAGGCCCCAACTACGAACCCAAAGACAAAAAAACAAGCGAAGCACTCAAAAAAGCTATCAGCGACTCCGCGGAGTGCGTCTTAAGAACCGCGCGACCTGCATTTCAAAAGTTTGAGATTGTGCTCCAGCAGAACGACCGCCTCGCAAAGCATCTATAGAAGTTAACCCTACCCCCCGCCCAGCCCCGGCGGCGCGAGCACCCCGACCGGGGGCGCCTCCTCCCGCTCCTGCGCCCGGGCGCGCCGGAACTCCCCCGGCGTCATCCCCCGCTCGGCCTTCATCACCCGCGCCAGGTGCGGCGCATCGCAGAACCCCGTCGCCAGCGCCACCTCCGTCACGCTGTCCGAACTGTCCGCCAGCCGCGCGAAGGCCCGCTCCAGCCGCAGCTCCAGGTAGACCTTCGACGGGCTCTCCCCGACATCCTTCGCAAACCGCCGCTCGAGGCTCCGGCGCCCCACCCCCAGCTCCGCCGCCAGCTCGTCGATCCCGCGCGGGTGCTCCACGTTCTGCTGCATCCGCAGGATCGCCTTCTTCACCAGCGCATCGCGCGGGCTGCGCGCCGTCGCGCCCCCCGGCTGCGGCCGATCCCCCGCCATCGCCCCGTCGATCATCATGATGTTGAGGCTTTTCACCGCCGCGCTCGCGCCCACGTGCCGCTCCACCAGGAAGGCCGCGAGATGCGCCGCCCCGTGCCCGCCCGAGCAGGTCAGCCGGTCCCGGTCCACAACGAAGATCTGGTCGGACACGATCTGCTCCGCCTCGAACCGGTCCAGGAAATCCTGCCGGTGGAACCAGCTCACGCAGGCGCGCCGCCCCTCCAGCAAGCCCTGCCCCTGCAGGATGAACACCCCGGTGCAAAGCCCCACCAGCGGCACGCCCTGCGCCGCCTGCTCGCGCAGGAACCGCAGGCTCTCCTCCGGCAGCGCCGCGCCGTCGCCGATCAGCCCGCCGACCACCACCAGGTAGTCATACCGCCCCGCGCGCCCCAGCCGCCGGTCCGGCTGCACCTTCACCCCGCAGGACGACGCCACCGGCCCCATGTCCGGCGACAGCACCGACCATTCGCAGAAGATCGGGCGCGAGCGGTCCGCCTCGTCCGCCGCAAGCCGCAGCACGTCGACGAAATTCGCGAAGGCCGACAGCGTGAACCGGTCGGCCAGCAGGAACGCCACCGACAGGCGGCGGAAAGGAAATGGGGCCATGTCGTGAATGTTCAGGCGAGGCGTCGCAATTGTCCAGCCGAGTCGGCCCATACCGCGGTAGCGAAGGAAAGATCACCTCCCCTCTTTCCGCGAGGCCCGCCGATGACGCGCTTCAATGCCCTGAACCTGCTCCGCCATGCCGCGACCGGCCACAAGAACTGGACCGAGCAATGGCCCGAGGCCGAACCCAAGGCCGAATACGACGTGGTCATCGTCGGCGCCGGCGGGCATGGCCTCGGGGCCGCCCATTACCTCGCGAAACAGCACGGCATCACCAACGTGGCGGTGATCGACAAGGGCTGGCTCGGCGGCGGCAACACCGGGCGGAACACCACCATCATCCGCTCGAACTACCTCTATGACGAATCCGCGCGCCTCTACGACCACGCCTGCGACCTGTGGCAGGACCTGTCGCAGGACCTCAACTACAACGTCATGTACTCGAACCGCGGCGTGCTCATGCTCGCCCATAACGTCCATGACGTGCAGTCCTTCAAGCGCCACGTGCATTCCAACCGCCTCAACGGCGTGGACAACCAGTGGCTGACCCCGGAGGAGTGCAAGGAGTACTGCCCGCCGCTCTCCATCTCCCCCAACGCCCGCCAGCCCGTCATGGGCGGCGCGCTGCAGAAGCGCGCGGGCACCGCGCGCCATGACGCGGTGGCCTGGGGCTATGCGCGCTCGGCCTCCTCGCGCGGCGTGGACATCATCCAGAACTGCCCCGTCACCGCGATCCGCCGCGGCCCCGACGGCGCGGTGATGGGCGTCGAGACGGCGAAAGGCTTCATCAAGGCCAAGAAGGTCGCCGTCTCCGCCGCCGGCCACACCTCGGTCGTCATGCAGACCGCCGACGTGCAGCTGCCGCTGGAATCCTACCCGCTGCAGGCGCTGGTGTCGGAACCGATCAAGCCGATCTTCCCCTGCGTGGTGATGTCCAACGCGGTGCACGCCTATATCTCGCAGTCCGACAAGGGCGAGCTGGTGATCGGGTCGGGCACCGACCAGTACACCTCCTACTCCCAGCGCGGCGGCCTGCCGCTGATCGAGCACACCGTGGCCGCGATCGTCGAGATCTTCCCGATCTTCAACCGCATGCGGATGCTGCGCAAATGGGGCGGCATCGTCGACGTCACCCCCGACCGCTCGGCCATCCTCGGGAAAACCCCGGTCAAGGGCCTCTATGTCAACTGCGGCTGGGGCACCGGCGGCTTCAAGGCCACCCCCGGCGCCGCCCACACCTTCGCCTGGACCATCGCGAAGGACGAACCGCACCCGATCAACGCCCCCTTCACGCTGGAGCGGTTCCGCACCGGCCGCCTGATCGACGAAGCGGCCGCCGCCGCCGTCGCGCACTGACATGCGCGCGTTCAAATTCTCGCACTGAGGAGTCCCCGACAATGCTCCTGATCCATTGCCCCTACTGCGCCGAGACCCTGCCGGAGATGGAATTCGCCTATGCCGGCGAGGCCCACATCGTCCGCCCCGAGACCCCCTCCGAGGTCTCGGACGCCGAGTGGGAGAAGTTCCTCTTCATCCGCTCCAACCCCAAGGGCGTCCACGCGGAACGCTGGCGGCACATCCACGGCTGCGGGCGCTTCTTCAACGCGCTGCGCGACACGGTCTCCGACCAGTTCCTGACCACCTATCCCGCGGGCGCCGCGCGCCCCGAAGCCGCTTCGGAGTGACGCCGAGATGAGCTCTTACCGCGTTGCCGGCCGCGGCCGGATCGACACCACCCGCACCATCGAGTTCACCTTCGACGGCCTGCCCGTGAAGGGCCACCCGGGCGACACCGTCGCCTCGGCGCTGATCGCCCAGGGGCAGGTCCTGATGGGCCGCTCGTTCAAGTATCACCGCCCCCGCGGCCCCGTCACCGCGGGCTCGGAAGAACCCAACGCGCTGATCGGCGTGCGCCGCGGCCCGGGCCGGTTCGAGCCGAACACGCGCGCCACCGTGCAGGAGGTCCGCGCCAACCTCGAGACCACGTCGCAGAACAAGTACCCGTCGCTGAAATTCGACGTGGGCGCGGTGAACGACGCCGCCTACATGCTGTTCTCGGCCGGGTTCTACTACAAGACCTTCATGTGGCCGAAGTCCTTCTGGGACAAGGTGTATGAGCCGTTCATCCGCGCCGCCGCGGGCCTCGGCGTCTCGCCGACCGAGGAAGACCCGGACAAATACTCCTCGCGCAACATGCATTGCGACCTCTTGATCGTCGGCGCCGGGCCCACCGGCCTCGCCGCCGCGCTCACGGCCATGGACCGCGGCCTCAAGGTCGTGATCGTCGACGAGAACCCCGAGGCGGGCGGCGCCCTGCTGTCCGAGCCGCAGGCGGTGATCGACGGCGTTCCGGCCTGGGACTGGCTGGCCGCGACCATGGACAAGCTGCGCGCGGGCGGCGTGCGGGTCATGACCCGCACCACCGCCATCGGCTATTACCACCAGAACATGATCGGCATGGTCGAGAAGCTGACCGATCACCTCGACGAGCTGCCCAAGGACCTGCCGCGCGAACGCCTGTGGCGCGTGCGCGCCAAGCGCGTGGTGCTGGCCCAGGGCGCGCTCGAAAAGCCGCTTGTGTTCGACGGCAACGACCGCCCCGGCGTGATGCTGGCGGGCTCGGCCCAGACCTTCCTCAACCGCTACGGCGTGCTGGTGGGCAAGAAGCCGGTCATCCTCACCTCGCATGACAGCGCCTGGTTCGCGGCCTTCGACATGCAGGACGCGGGCGCCCAGGTGCAGGCCATCGTCGACCTGCGGCACGAGCCCCCCGCGCACCTCATGAACGCGGCCGAGAAGCGCAAGATCAAGGTCCTCGCCGGGCACACCGCCTCCGGCACCAAGGGCCGCCTGCGGGTCAAATCCCTGCGCGTGAACCGCCTGTCGCTGAAGGGCAATGTCGGCGCGCCGCACACCATCGCGTGCGACGCGGTGCTGATGTCGGGCGGCTGGACTCCGTCGCTGCACCTCTTCTCCCACACCAAGGGCTCGCTGGCCTGGTCCGAGGACCTGACCACCTATGTCCCCGAGAAGACCCCCGAGGATTGCGAGATCGCCGGCGCCTCCCGCGGGCTGTGGGGCGTGGGCGCGGCGATGAGCGACGGCGCCGCCGCCGCCGCGCGCTCGCTGGCCGAGCTCGGCCAGGACGCCGAGCCGCGCGCCTTCGGGGTCGAGGCCGACCGCACCGGCTCCGGCGTTTCCTTCAAGGAGCTGCCGACCGACCTCTCCCCCGGCAAGGCCAAGGCCTTCGTCGACTACCAGAACGACGTCACCGCCAAGGACCTGCGGCTGGCGGTGCGCGAGGGGATGCGCTCGATCGAGCACGTGAAGCGCTACACCACCAACGGCATGGCCACCGACCAGGGCAAGATGTCCAACATCAACGGCCTGAACATCGCCTCGGACGCGCTCGGCCGTGCGCCCAAGCAGGTCGGCCTGACCACCTTCCGCCCGCCCTACACCCCCACCACCTTCGGCGCCTTCGCGGGCCATCACCGCGGCGAGGGCTTCGAGGTCACCCGCAAGACGAATATCGACCCCTGGGCCGAGGCCCATGGCGCCGTGTTCGAGCCCGTCGGCCAGTGGCGCCGCGCCCGGTACTTCCCCCTCGGGGGCGAGGACATGGACGCCGCCGTGGGCCGCGAGTGCCGCGCGGTGCGCTCCTCGGTGGGCCTGTTCGACGCCTCCACCCTCGGCAAGATCGAGGTGGTCGGCCCGGACGCGGTCGAGTTCATGGAGCGGATGTACACCAACCCGTGGAAGAAGCTCGGCGTCGGCAAGTGCCGCTACGGCCTGCTGCTCGGCGATGACGGCTATATCCGCGACGACGGCGTCATCGGCCGCATGGCCGAGGATCGCTTCCACGTCACCACCACCACCGGCGGCGCCGCGCGCGTCCTGAACATGATGGAGGATTACCTCCAGACCGAGTGGCCGGACCTCGACGTCTGGCTGACCTCGACCACCGAACAGTGGTCCGTGGTCGCCGTGCAGGGCCCGAACGCCGCGAAACTCCTCGCCCCCTTCGTGGAAGGCGTCGAGCTGACCGAGGAAGCCTTCCCCCACATGTCCTGCGTGGAATGCACCGTCGCGGGCATCCCCGCGCGCCTGTTCCGCGTCTCCTTCACCGGCGAGATCGGTTTCGAGATCAACGTCCCCGGGCCGCGCGGCAAGGAGCTGTGGGAGACGCTGTGGAAGGCGGGCGAGAAGTACCACGCCGTCGCCTACGGCACCGAGACCATGCACGTCCTGCGCGCCGAGAAGGGCTACATCATCGTCGGCCAGGACACCGACGGCACCGTGACCCCCTTCGACGCCGGGATCGGCTGGGCCGTGGCCAAGAAGAAGCGCGATTTCGTCGGGATGCGCGGCCTCGCCCGCCCCGACCTGACCGCGAAGGGGCGCAAGCACCTCGTGGGCCTCAAGACCCTCGACGGCTCCAAGCTGGAGGAAGGCGCGCAGATCGTGTTCGACCCCAACCAGCCCCTGCCGATGACCATGGTCGGCCACGTCACGTCCTCCTATGACAGCGACGCGGTGGGCCATCCCATCGCCCTCGCCGTCGTCGCGGGCGGGCATGACAAGATGGGCGAGACGGTCCACATCCCGATGCCCGACCGCACCATCGAGGCGAAGATCGTGTCCCCGATCTTCTTCGATCCCGACAACACGCGCCTGAAGATCGCCTGAGGAGGCCCTGCACATGTCTCTCTCCCCCCTCTCCCGCGGCGTGATGGTCGACAACGCGGCCCTGCGCATCACCGTGGACCCGGCCCCGGGGCGCCTGTCGCTGCGGGCGCGCGAGGCCGCCATCCCCGCGCTTGAAAAGGCGCTGGGGCTGACCCTGCCCGCGGACATCGCCGCCCGCACGGAAGAAGCCGGCCTCGAGGCCGCGAAGCTCGGCCCCGACGAGTGGGTGCTGCTCGGGGACGCCGCGCGCGTCGCCGAGGCGATCGCGGCCTGCGCCGCGGTCGAGGCGCCGCATTCGCTGGTCGACATCTCGGGCCGCGAGGACGTGCTGCGCATCGAGGGCCCCGCGGCCCCCGAGCTGCTGGCCTTCGGCTGCCCGCGCGACATCGACCAGGTCGGCGAGGGCACCTGCCGCCGGACCCTGTTCGACGGCGCGACGGTGACCCTGTGGCGCGACGGGCCGGAGGCGTTCCGCATGGACATCTGGCGCAGCTTCGCCCCGCATCTTGCGCACCTGATGAAGGACGCGGCGAAGGAGCTGGCCGCCGAGGCCGCCGCCGCCTGATCCCGGCGCCTCGTTCCCCGGGGCGCCCGGAATTTCCGAGGACCCCAACCTTCGGATCCCCCCGGGCGGGCGGCGTGATGCCGCCCGCCCGGTTTCGTTTCGCCCGGTTTCGTTTCGCCCGGGCCCATGCCAGGGGCGGATGCGCCCGCTCGGAGGGGGCTTCGCCCCCGCCTCACGGCCGCAGGCGGACGGCTGCGCCGCCGCCCGGCGCGCCCCTCAACCCGCGCAACTCAAGCCGCGCGCCTCAACCCGCGCCCCTCAGTCCTTCGCGCGGAACTTCACCCCCAGCGCCTCTTCCGCCGGCAGGATCATCGCGCCCTTGTCCTTGGCGCCATGGCCCGCCCGCAGCGCCTGCTGATAGGTCGCCGTCGCCGCCGCCAGCACCGGCATCGGGATGGTCCCCTTCGCCGACAGCGCCGCCCCGGCCACCAGGTCCTTGTAGGCGGCCTCCAGCGGATAGCCCTGGCCGAACTCGCCCTTCAGGATGTTGGGAATGAAGAACTCCGACGCATAGCTGCGCCCGGTGCCGGAATTGACCACCTGCCCCACCTGCTCGGGGTTCAGCCCGAGATGCACCGCCATCGGCAGCACCTCGGCCAGCGCGGCGGCGTTGATGTCGAACAGAAGCTGGTTGACCAGCTTGGTCAGCTGCCCCGCGCCCACGTCGCCCATGTGCAGCACCTTCGACGCCATCGTCTCGAGCAGCGGGCGCGCCTCCGCCACATCCGCCGCGGCGCCGCCGCACATGGCGGTCAGCGTGCCGTCCTCGGCCCGTCTTTGCATCCCCGAGACCGGGGCGTCGACGAAGCGCAGCCCCATCGCGCGGGCCTTCGCGGCGATCTCCAGCGTCTCGTCATGCCCGGCGGTCGAGGTGTCGATCACCAGCGCCCCCTCGGGCAGCAGCGGCGCGAGGCCCCCCTCCCCGAACAGCGCCGCCTCCACCACCTTGCCGTTCGGCAGCGACAGCACCAGCACCCGCGCCCCGGCCAGCTCCCGGGCCGAGCCCGCCACCTCGAGCCCCTCGACCGCCGGCGCCGCCGGGTCGAAGGCCAGAACCGGGCGGACCCGCGACAGGTTCAGCGCCATCGGCGCCCCCATCTGGCCCAGCCCCAGGAACCCGCACATGTCTTCCGTCGCCATCCCGCATCCCTCCCTGGTCGCAGCGCAGACGCGCAGCCTAGCCGCGCCGCGCGCGCCGGGTCACGCGGGATCTGCGCCGGGGCGGCGGCGCCCCCTCAATGCCGCTTCTCGGGCCAGTGCGGGTGCAGGTGGTCGATGATGACAGGATGGTGGTGATGCGCGCCGCGCCCATGCGCCCTCAGGTGCGGATGGTCCGGCGGCAGCTCGGGGTGCTCGTGCTCCGGCTCGTCCGGGTCGCCCGCGGGCCACACGGCCAGCGCGACGCCCAGCCCCGCGACGCCCAGCCCCGCCAGGACCAGCGCCGCCGCGCCCGCCCCCGCCTCGGTCATCAGCCAGCCCGAGAGCGGATAGGCCAGCAGCCAGCAGGCATGGGACAGCGCGAACTGCGCCGCGAACAGCGCCGGGCGGTCGGCGGGATGGCCCGAGCGGCGCAGGAGCCGCCCCGAGGGCGTCAGCGCGGCCGAGTACCCGACCCCGACCAGCCCCCACAGCGCCAGCAGCGCCGCCCATCCCGGCGCGCCGCCTCCAAGCCCCGAGGCCCCGGCGCAGCCCAACAAGGCCGCCACCGCCAGCCCGCCGCCCAGCAGCATCACCGGCCGGTCCCCGACCCGCTCCAGCACCCGCGGCAGCGCCAGCGCCGCGACCATCGAGCCCGTGCCGAACGCCCCCAGCGCCCAGGCCACCGCCTGCTCGTCCATCCCCAGCACGCCGCGCACGATGGGGGCGGTGTTGATCAGCACCATCGCCCCCGTCGCCGCCGCCGCCATGTTCACCGCCAGCAGCCCGCGCAGCCGCGGCGTGGCGAGGTAGATCCGCACCCCGCGCGTCAGCCGCACGCGGAACGGCGCCTGCCGCGGCGCCTCGCCCGCCTCCCCCTCGGCCCCCGCCCCGGGCCGCGGCAGCGCGCAGGCCAGCACCAGCGCGCCCGACCCTGCAAACCCCAGCGCCGTGCCGAAGAACAGCGCGTCGGCGCTGATCAGCGCCAGCAGGATCCCCGCCAGCAGCGGCGAGACGATGTTCTCGAGGTCATAGGCCAGCCGCGAGAGCGAGAGCGCGCGGGTGTAGCGCGCCTCGTCCGGCAGAACGTCCGGGATCGTCGCCTGGAAGGCCGGGGTGAAGGCCGCGGACCCGGCCTGCAGCGCGAAGATCAGCGCGTAAACCTCCCACATCTCGTCCGCGAAGGGCAGCAGCAGCGCGCAGCCCGCCCGCCAGGCGTCCAGCGCTGCCAGCATCGCCCGCCGCGGCAGCCGCTCGGCCAGCGCCCCCGCCACGGGGGCGAGGAACACGTAGGCGATCATCTTGATGGTCAGAATGGTTCCCAGCGCGATCCCGGCCCGGTCCCCGGCCAGGTCGAACGCCTTCAAGGCCAGCGCGATGGACGCGATCCCGGCCCCGAGCAGCGAGACCAGCTGCGCGGCGAAAAGCTTGGCATAGGTGCGGTCGGAGAAGAGATCGAGCATGGCGCAAGGGCCCCCGGCGGCGCGCCCCGGCGCTGGGGCGCGCACCCATGCTGCCCCGCCCGCCCCCCGCCGCGCAAGCGGCGCCGGGGGCGCAGCGTCCCCCGGCGCCCGGGGCCGGGTCCGGCGCCGGGGCCTCAGTCGAAAGCCGCCAGCCACTCCTGCGACAGCGCCGCGGCGTCGCCGCCCGAGATCGCCCGGAACACCGACTTGATCCCCTGGTCGCGCATCGGCGCCAGCAGCTTGCCCGCGACGTGATAGGGCTCGGGGCGCAGGCCCGCCTCGGCGTCGCCGAGCTGCGGCGCCGGGCCCGCCTGCAGCACGCCCCCCGCCCCGCAGCGGTGCAGGACCAGCGGCGCGGGCAGCGCGGCGGGAAGCTGCGCCGCCTCCTCCGCCGTCAGCACGGTCAGCCAGTTCACCCGCTTCACCCCGCCGGTCAGCCCGTGCAGCACCGAGGGGTTGAAATCCAGCCCCGGGAACCGCCGCAGCGCCGCGATCAGCACCGGCTGCACCTCGGCCAGCCCGTAGGTCTGCGGATCGGCCAGCAGCGCCAGCCCGGCGCCGCCCGAGATCGGCGACAGGTCCGCGGTCAGCGTGCAGACCTCCTCGAGGAACGCGCCCGGCGGCAGGGCCTCCAGCGCCGAGACCGGGATCCCCAGGATCAGGCGGCAGGCGCCGTCGGGCATCCAGTCCGCGTCCCGGAACAGGCGGAGATGCAGCGGGTGCGGCGGCAGCCCCGCCTCGCCCCCGAACAGGTGCAGCACCTGCGGCGAGGACGGATCGCCCCCGCGGATCCAGTCCCCGAGGCCGGTCTTCACCGCGTCGGTCAGCGGCACCGGGCGCCCCCCTTCGCTCGGGTCGCCCCAGGCGAGGCCCGCGCCGAAGCGCGCCACGAAGCGGTCCACCGCCTGCGCCAGCGCCCCGGTCTGCGCCGGGTCGCGCCCCGGCGCCATGTCCAGCGCGATCTCGAGGCCGATGCGCAGCGGCGGCTCGCCGCCCCCGGTCTCGATCTTCAGCGCGTCGAGGGCGGACAGCTCCATGTCCGCGCCCCGCCCGTTCTCATCCGTCATCGCGCCCTCCTCGGCGTCGTCATCGGCAGCGCCCCCGGCATCATCATCCGCAGCATCATCATCCGCAGCATCGTCTTCCGCGGCATCCTCATCCCCCGCGGCGTCATCCCCGACGCCGCCGGGTCCAGCTTACATGCCCGCGGCGGCGGCGGGGGCCAGAAGCCGCCCCAGCCGCGCCGCGAAGGCCGCGCCGGCCACCGCCTCGCCCGCCGGGCCGTCGAACGGCACCAGCGCCAGCGCCACCGTGGCGACGCCCAGCAGCGTCACCGCCCCGATCTCGCCCCAGGGAATGTCGCGCTCCGGCTCCGTCGCCGGGGCGGTCACCGGGACCGGCACGGGAACCGGCTCGCCATCCTCGTCCGGGCAGCTCGCGTCCGACATCTGGTCGAGCTTGTCGGGCGAGCCTGCGATCCGCTCATAGGCCGGGATCTGCCCCTCGCCGGGCCGGTCGTTCCCGAACTTGATCTCCACCACCCGGTCGATGTTGTCCTGGGTCGGCGGCAGCGTCGGGTCGGCGGAGATCACCACGTCCGGGCGGCGCACCATGCCCTTGCCGGGGCGGTAGCCGGGGATCTCCCAGGCCCGCGACTGCCAGTGGGTCGACCGCTGCGTGGTGTCGACGCCTCCCACCCGGTGCATCAGCGGCGCGGGCGGGCGCTTGGTCATGTCATAGCTGACCTCGGCCTTGTAGCGGCTGCGATGGCCCAGCAGCGTGTCGGCGGCGTCCAGCGTGTCCTTCACGCACATCTGCTTGTAGGCCGCCGTGCGGCAGCAGCAGATCACCGCCTGCAGCATCGCCTTCTCGGCGGTTCCGACCAGCATGTCGGTCGGCCCGCACCCCTCGCAGGGCTGGACGGGCAGCGCGTCGGCCCCGGCGCGTTTCGCCGCCGTGACCGCCGCCGACATCGCGGCGACGGCGGGGCCCTGGGTGACGGCGCAGGTCATGCGCCGCCCTCGCCGCCCGATGCGCCGGGATGCGCGAACGGATCGGTGGCGGCGTCCGGCGCGGCCGAGAGGTCCCGCCCCTCCCACGCGAAGGCGCCGTCATCCTCCGGCAGGGGCGCGGCCTCCGCCGCCTCAAGCCCCAGCTCGCGCAGCCAGAAGCCCGGCGCATCGGCGATGGCCACCTGGGCCCAGAACCCGGCGGGGGCGGTCTGCATGAACGACAGGAACGCCCCCCGCCCGCCATCCGAGGCCGCCGCCGCCCGCCGCCAGTCGCGGGTCAGCGGGAAATTCGGCGCCACCAGCAGCGCCGCGGCCACGTAGGCCGAGATGTCCGAGGGGTCGCGCAGCCCGTCCGCCTGCGCCCGCGCCGCCAGCCGCCCGACCGCGGCCAGCAGGGCGGCCTCGTCGAACCGCGCCAGCCGCGCGGGATGCACCGCCCGCAGCTCCTCGGCGATTCCCGCGGCCAGGCGCGGGGCCCGCTCCGCCGCCAGCGCCGCCACCTGGGCGTCCTGTATCCGCAATGCCGCCATCGTCTGAAAATCCCGGCCTGTAAATCCCGGGCCGCGTGGGGCGGCCGAATTGAAATACCGATGCCGCGTTCGGGGGAACCGCGGGGGGTCCCGCCCTCTTCCCCAGTACCGGCCCGCTTTCTTGGCGCGAAACCGCGGGGCCCGTCAATACAGGCGCCGCAGAACCCGGCGCGAGTTCAGCGCAGGTTCAGCGCAGCGCCCGGAACCCGCCGCAATCGTCCCGCGGCGCCCCCCCTCGCGTCCCGCCCGGTCCAGCCGCGCCCCCCCCGCACCGCGCCCTCTCCTCACCCTCTCCCCTTGCCCCTTCGGGGCGCCGCGCGCCTGCGCCGCGCGCGCGCCCGCGCGTAGGCGCGCGCGTCGAGCGCCCCGCCCCATAGCGCCGCGCGATACCCCCAAGACGAAATCCATATTTGCGCTATACCCGCCGCCGCCGCATCCTGCGCCCCGCAGCCTGCCCGCTCCGGCCCGCCGCCAGACGCACGCCGCCCGCCTCCAGACGCTCGAAAGGCCCCAAGATGTTCGACCACGACACCGATGACTTCCAGGACATCCGCGACGCGATCCGCGCCCTCTGCGCCGAGTTCCCGGACGAGTATCACCGCAAGGTCGACGCCGAGCGCGCCTATCCCGAGGCCTTCGTCGACGCCCTCACGAAAGCCGGCTGGATGGCCGCGCTGATCCCCGAGGAATACGGCGGCTCGGGCCTCGGGCTGACCGAGGCGAGCGTGATCATGGAGGAGATCAACCGCAACGGCGGCAATTCCGGCGCCTGCCACGGGCAGATGTACAACATGAACACCCTCGTGCGGCACGGCTCCGAGGCGCAGAAGGAAGCCATCCTCCCGAAGCTCGCCACCGGCGAGCTGCGCCTCCAGTCCATGGGCGTGACGGAACCCACCACCGGCACCGACACCACCCAGCTCAAGACCACCGCCGTCAAGAAGGACGGGCGCTGGGTCATCAACGGCCAGAAGGTGTGGATCAGCCGCGTCCAGCATTCCGACCTGATGATCCTGCTCGCCCGCACCACGCCGCTCTCCGAGGTGCAGAAGAAATCCCAGGGCCTGTCCATCTTCCTCGTGGACATCAAGCAGGCGATGAAATCCGGGATGGACGTCCGCCCCATCCCCAACATGGTCAACCACGAAACCAACGAGCTGTTCTTCGACAATCTCGAGCTCCCCGAAGACGCGCTGATCGGCGAGGAGGGGTCGGGCTTCAAATACATCCTCACCGGCCTCAACGCCGAGCGCGCGCTGATCGCGGCCGAGTGCATCGGCGACGGCTACTGGTTCACCCAGCGGATCTGCGACTACGTGAAGGAACGCCAGGTCTTCGGCCGCCCGATCGGCCAGAACCAGGGCGTGCAGTTCCCGATCGCCGAGGCGTATATCGAGATCGAGGCCGCCTCCCTGATGCGCTACGAGGCCTGCCGGCGCTACGACGCGGGCCTCCCCTGCGGCGCCCA
The DNA here is from genome assembly GCF_050586345.1 of Rhodovulum sp. DZ06. Lineage (NCBI taxonomy): Bacteria > Pseudomonadati > Pseudomonadota > Alphaproteobacteria > Rhodobacterales > Paracoccaceae > Rhodovulum > Rhodovulum sp. DZ06. The sequence goes on along the minus strand of NZ_JBOCEF010000051.1, from coordinate 1,627 downwards.
GGCCAACATGGCCAAGCTGCTGGCCGCGAAGGCGAGCTGGGAGGCCGGGAACGCCTGCCTCCAGTTCCATGGCGGCTTCGGCTTCGCCTGCGAATACGACGTCGAGCGCAAGTTCCGCGAGACGCGCCTCTACCAGGTCGCCCCCATCTCCACCAACCTCATCCTCTCCCATGTCGCCGAGCACGTGCTCGGCCTGCCGCGGTCGTTCTGATGGGGGGGAATGCGCGCCCGCTCGAAGGCCTCACCGTCGTCGCGGTCGAACAGGCCGTCGCCGCGCCCTATTGCTCGGCAAGGCTCGCCGATGCCGGGGCGCGAGTGATCAAGATCGAGCGGCCCGGCGGCGATTTCGCCCGCGGTTACGACGCCGTGGCGGCGGGCCAGTCGAGCTATTTCGTCTGGCTCAACCGCGGGAAGGAGAGCGTGGCGCTCGACATCGCCACGCCTTCGGGCAAGGCGAGGCTGGCCGAGCTGATCGCCGGGGCGGACGTGCTGCTCTCGAACCTCAAGCCCGGCGCGCTGGAGCGGCTGGGCTTCGGCGCCGAGGCGCTGGCGGCCGCCCATCCCCGCCTGGTCCAGTGCGCCATCTCGGGCTATGGCGAGAGCGGCCCGATGGCCGACCGCAAGGCCTATGATTTGCTGATCCAGGCGGAATCGGGCCTGTGTTCGATCACCGGCGGCCCGTCCGAGCCGTCGCGGGTCGGCGTCTCGGTCGTCGACATCGCCACCGGCGCCGCCGCCCATGCCGCGATCCTCGAGGCGCTGATCGCCCGCGGGATCACCGGCAAGGGCGCGCGGATCACCCTCTCGATGTTCGACGTGATCGCCGAGTGGCTGACCGTGCCGCTGCTGAACCATGAAGGGGGCAAGACGCCGAAACGGGTCGGCCTCGCCCATCCCTCCATCGCGCCTTATGGCGTGTTCGAGACGGCGGACGGGGCGCCCATCCTGATCTCGATCCAGTCGGACCGGGAATGGCGGGCGCTGGCGGAAGGGTTCCTCGGCGACGCCGCGATGGGCACGGATCCGCGTTTCGCCACCAATGTCGCCCGCGTCGCCCACCGCCCCGAGACCGACGCCGCCGTCGCCGCCGCTTTCGCCGCGCGGTCGGTCGAGGAAGCGGAAGCGGCGCTGCTGGCCGCCGGGATCGCGCTCGCCCGCGTGAACGACATGGAGGGCCTCTCGCGCCATCCCCACCTGCGCCGGATCACGGTGGAGACGCCGAACGGCCCCGTCTCCTTCCCCGCCCCGCCCGCGCAGGTGGAGGGGGCGCCGCGCAGCTATGGCCCGGTGCCCGACGTGCCGACGCCCGAGGACTGACCGGAACAGGTGCGCGGGGTCTCGGGGGGGACGCGCCCCCCGCTCGCCCCCGCGCGCCGCGCCTCCGGGCCGGGCGCTTGCGGCAGGCGAAGCGCCTCGCGCGGCGGTCAGCCGCCGCGCTTGCGGCGAGGGTCGCCCCCGGCGGCGCAGCCGCCTCCGCCTGCGAATGGGGGCTTGTCCCCCCTGAGCCGGCGGACACCCCCCAGCCCCGAAACAAAGGGGGTGCAGGGGGTCAGGGCAATCTCGGCGCGGTCGAGAGCGAGCACGAGGGCGGCATCGACGTCCAGGCCAACACCGCCTGGTAAGGCGC
>NZ_JBOCEF010000050.1:0-34938 GCF_050586345.1 Rhodovulum sp. DZ06 | reverse complement strand
ATGGCGACCTCCTCTTTCGGGAGGTTGAATCAGATCGAGCCCGATTGGGGAATCCTGTTTATGGGGACAGGCCCTAGGGCGGCGCGCCCCGGCGGCGCAGCCGCGGTTCTTCCGAGAAAGGGGGGCGAGAACGGGGGGCGAAGGCCCCCCTGAACGGGCGAAAGCCTGCCTCGGGGTGCGGCCGTCGTCGGGGGGCATGAAGCCCCCGCTCCTCCGCCCGCGCCGGGCCGGGGCCCGGCGGCGCCAGGCCCCGCGCCTCAGCCCTTCATCGGGGCGGCCGCGACCTCTCCGTCCGGGCCGGCGGTGATCTGGGCGACCTTCATCTCGGCCTCCTGCAGCAGCGCCTCGCAGCGCGCCCGCAGCGCCTCGCCGCGCTCATAAAGCGCGATGCTCTCCTCCAGCGGCACGTCCCCGCGCTCGAGCCGGTTCACCACGTCCTCGAGGCCCGCCATCGCGGCCTCGTAGCTCATCTTATCCACCGCCGGGGCGGGGGCCTGGTCGCTCATTCAAGCGCCCTCCATCAAGGTTCGCACATGCGCCGCCGAGGCTTCGGACAGCGCGGTCAGATCGTAGCCGCCTTCGAGCATCGAGACGACCCGTCCCTGCGCATGCTCGTCCGCGAGGTCCATGATCTTGCGGGTCACCCAGGCGAAATCCTCGGTCTCCAGCCCCAGGCTGGCCAGCGGGTCGCGCTTGTGGGCGTCGAAACCCGCGGAAATGAACACCATGTCCGGCCGGTGCGCGGCGGCGGCGGGCAGGATCGCCTCCTCCCAGGCCGCGCGGAATTCGCGGCTGCCGGAGGCGTTGGGGAGGGGGACGTTCAGCACGTTGCCCACGCCCGTCTCATGCGCCGCGCCGGTGCCGGGATAGAGCGGGAATTCGTGGGAGGAGGCGAAGAAGGCGCGCGGCTCGCTCTCCAGCACGTCCTGGGTGCCGTTGCCGTGGTGGACGTCGAAATCGAGCACCGCGACCCGGTCCACCTGCGGCTGGGCCAGCGCGTGCAGCGCGGCGATGGCGATGGAGGAGTAGAGGCAGAACCCCATCGGGCGGCGGCGCTCGGCGTGGTGGCCGGGCGGGCGCATGGCCACGAAGGCGGCGCGATGGGCGCCCGACAGCACCAGGTCCACCGCCTGGCAGCCGCCGCCCGCGGCGCGCTCCGCCGCCTCCAGCGATCCGGCGGTCATCCAGGTGTCGGGGTCGAGATCGACCGCGGGCGCGCCCTCGGCCGGGGCGGCTTCGCGCAGCATCTGCAGGTAGCTGCGCGGATGGGCGCGCAGCAGCTCCGCCTCGGTCACGCGCTGCGCCTCGGAGCGGTGCAGCGCGTCGAATTCGGGGGCCGAGAGGGCCGAGAGCACCGCGTCGAGCCGGGCGACGCATTCGGGATGCCCCGAGGGGGTCACGTGGCCGTTGGCGGCGGGATGGGTGATGAGGGCGACGGTCATTGGCTCCTCCCGGGCTTTGGGCGGCCGCCGGCGCGCGGGGGAAGGGCGCGCGCCGGGCCGCCGGGCATGTGCGGCGTCTTTGGCGCGCGGCCGGATCAAGGTTCACCCTAGGGCGAACGCGCGCGGCGAAAAGGGGCCTTCGCGCCGCGGGGCGGGGATCGGCGCCGCGGCGCGGGATGGCCCGGCGCCGCGCCGGGGGCCTGGCGGGCGGCCTGGCCGGGGGGGGGGGGCGCCGGGGGCCGCGCGCCCGGCGCCGCGCCGGCGGCTTGCCGGGCGCCCGCGCGGCGCGTCGGGCGTCCCGCGGGTTTCGGGCGGCGCGGGGCCTCAGCCGATCTCGATGTCCAGCCCGAGGTCCAGCGTCCCCGCGGCCATGGTGATCTTCGACGAGGAGATCACGTCGACGCCGGTCTTGCCGATGGCCCCGACCGTCTCGAGCGACACGCCGCCCGAGGCCTCGAGCACCGCGCGGCCGGCGTTGATCTCCACCGCGCGGCCGAGGTCCTCGAGCCCGAAATTGTCGAGCATGATGACCGTGGCCCCGGCCCCCAGCGCCTCCTCGAGCTGCGCCAGCGTGTCGACCTCGACCTCGATGGCGCAGAGATGCCCGGCATAGGCCCTGGCGGCGGTGACCGCGGCGGCGACGCCGCCGGCGACGGCGATGTGGTTGTCCTTGATCAGCACCGCGTCGTCGAGGCCGAAGCGGTGGTTCACCCCGCCGCCGCAGCGCACCGCGTATTTCTCGGCCGCGCGCAGGCCGGGCGTGGTCTTGCGGGTGCAGGCGACATGGGCGCGGGTGCCGGAGAGCTTTTCGGCGAATCGCGCGGTCATGCCCGCGATCCCCGACAGGTGGCACATGAAGTTGAGCGCCACCCGCTCGCCCGACAGGATCGCGCGGGCGTTGCCGGAGATGCGCATCACCACGTCGCCCGGGGCGACCCGCGCGCCGTCGCGCATCAGCAGCTCGACCGAGAGCCCGGCGTCCTGGGCGGCGAAGGCGGCGCGGCCGAAATCGGCGCCGCAGAGCACGCCATGCTCGCGGCTCGCCATCACCGCGGTGGCCTCGGCGGCCTCGGGGACCACGGCGGCCGAGGTGACGTCGCCCGCACGGCCGAAATCCTCGCGCAGGGCGGCGCGGACCATGTCCTCGACCAGCAGCGGGGGCAGGGGGGCGGGGCGCGGTGCGGGCGGGCGGGAAGCGGCGTCGGCGGCGGTCATGGCGGGTCTCTCCCGTAGCGGCGGGCCGCGCGGCGCCGGGGGGGCGGGCGCGGGGGGGCAAGTCGGGCGGACCATGTCGCCGGGCGCGCCCGGTTGCAAGGGTGCGGAACGGAGCGGGCCGGGGCGCGGCGCCCGCGGGGCGGCGCCGGGCCGAGGGGGCTCGACGCCCCCGAGGGCCGCACGCCCCCGCCCGGACCGATGCGCCGCCGGGGGCCGCAAGCGCCCCCGCTCAGCCCCCCCAGCCCCCGCTCAGCCCCGGGCGCGGGCCCCTCCGCCGCCCCCGATCCGTCGCATGCGCGCCTTCGCCCGTCGCCCCCCGTGCATTTCCGCCCCCCGGCCCCATGTATGCTGCACCCCGCTCCCGTCTTCGGGGCCGCCCGCCCGCACGATTGCATCGCGCGCCGCGGCGCAGTACCACGCGGGCGCGGCGCGCCCCCCTCGCCGGGGGCGGCCAATCCGGAGCACAGACGAGGCGCAGCCATGAACTGGATCGACAACTACGTCCGCCCCAAGATCAACTCGCTGTTCTCTCGGCGCGAGGTGCCCGAGAACCTGTGGCGCAAGTGCGACGAGTGCGGCACGATGCTGTTCCACCGGGAACTGGCCGACGCGCTGAACACCTGCCCGAACTGCCGCCACCACATGCACATCACGCCGCGCGACCGCTTCGCGTCGCTGTTCGACGGCGGGCTGTTCGTGGAGGTCGAGGTCCCCGAGCCCATCGCCGACCCGCTCCAGTTCCGCGATTCCAAGCGCTATTCCGACCGCATGAAGGACGCCCGCCGCAAGACCGGCGAGACCGAGGCGATGCTGGTCGCCGAGGGCGCCATCGGCGGGCTGCACACCGTCTGCGCCGCGCAGGACTTCAGCTTCATGGGCGGCTCCATGGGCATGCATGTCGGCAACGCCATCGTCGCCGCCGCTGAGAAAGCCCTGGCGCGCCGCGCGCCGCTGGTGCTGTTCTCGGCCGCCGGGGGCGCGCGGATGCAGGAAGGCATCCTGTCGCTGATGCAGATGCCGCGCACCACCGTCGCCGTGCAGATGCTGCGCGAGGCGGGGCTGCCTTACATCTGCGTGCTGACCCACCCGACCACCGGGGGCGTCACCGCGTCCTATGCCATGCTCGGCGACGTGCAGATCGCCGAACCCGGCGCGCTGATCTGCTTCGCCGGCCCGCGCGTGATCGAACAGACCATCGGCGAGAAGCTCCCCGAGGGCTTCCAGCGCGCCGAGTACCTGCTCGAGCACGGGATGCTCGACATGGTCCTGCACCGGACCGAGATGCGCGACGAGCTGGCCAAGCTCCTGCGCCTGCTGATGAACGAGGAGCGCCGCGTGATGGGAGACCTGCCTTCGCCCGACACCTCCGCCGAGGCGCTGCCCGCCCCGGCCGATGGCGAGACCAAGGGGTGACCGCCCCCGGCTTCGTGGGCGGGTTCGAGGGGGCCGCGTCCCCCGCGCCCGCCGCCGCGGCCTTCCTGCCGCCGCGCAGCGCCGACACCGCCGCCAGCGACGCGGCCGTCGCCGCGCTGATGGCGCTGACCCCCAGCGACATCGAGCTGACGCTGGAGCCGGTGCGCCGCCTGCTGCGCGCGCTCGGGGATCCGCACGAAGCCATCCCGCCCGCGATCCATGTCGCGGGCACCAATGGCAAGGGCTCGACCCTCGCCATGATCCGCGCCGGGCTGGAAAGCCGGGGCGAGGCCTGCCACGGCTACAACTCGCCCCACCTGGTGCGCCTGCACGAGAATATCCGCCTGCGCGGCCGCCCCATCGCAGAACCCGCGCTGGCGGGGCTGCTGAACGAGTGCATCGCGGCCAATGACGGGGCCGGGATCTCGGTGTTCGAGGCGACGACCGTGGCCGCCTTCCTCGGGTTTTCGCGCAGCGAGGCGGACTGGACCCTGCTCGAGGTCGGCCTCGGGGGCGAGGGCGATGCGACCAACGTGCTGAGCGCCCCGGCCCTGACCGCGATCACCCCGATCAGCTTCGACCACGAGATGTACCTGGGCCCCACCCTGGCCGAGATCGCGACCCACAAGGCCGGGATCATGCGCCGCGGCGTGCCTTGCGTGGTGGCCGAGCAGCAGCCCGAGGCGCTGGACGCCATCGAGGCGCATGCCGCGAAGATCGGCGCGCCGCTGCATGTCGCGGGCCGCGACTGGATGTGCTGGTTTGAGAACGGCCGCATCGTGTTCCAGGACGCGAACGGGATGCTCGACCTTCCGGCCCCGTCCCTCGGCGGCGCGCACCAGGCGCAGAACGCCGGGACCGCGGTCGCGGCGCTGCGCCTTCTGGGCGCGGACGAGGCCGCCTGCGCCGCGGCCCTGACCGGCGCGCGCTGGCCCGCGCGGATGCAGCCCATCGCCGCCGCGGACCTGCCGGGGCTTCCGGCGGATGCGGAAGTCTGGCTCGACGGCGGGCACAACCCCGCGGCGGGCGAGGCGCTGGCCGCGCACATGGCGGTGCTGAACGCGCGCCGCCCGGCGCCGCTGCACCTCGTCTGCGGGATGCTGGAGACCAAGGACCCCGAGGCCTTCCTGCGCCCCTTCGCCGGGCAGGCGACGCACGTGTCGGGCGTCACCATCCTCGGCGCCGCCGCCACCCAGCCGGGCGAGGCCATCGCCGCCGCCGCCCGCCGCGCGGGGCTTCCCGCCGACCCGGCCCCCAGCCTCGACGCCGCGTTCGAGGCGGTGTCGGAGGCGGGCGGTCCGGCCCCCCGGGTGCTGATCTGCGGCTCGCTCTACCTTGCCGGCGATGTGCTGCGCCGCATCGGCTGGGAGGGCTGACGGGCGGCTTTGCGCCCGCTTGACCGCCCGCGCCCCCGCGCCGCACGGTTCTCCCCGCCCCCCGCCGGGGCAGGGAGGACGCCATGGCCTACGTCGCGCAGCTCAACATGGGCTACCTGCTGCATCCCTTCGGCGACCCGCGCGTCGCCGGGTTCGTGGATGCGGTCGAGGCGGTGAACGCCCTCGCCGAACGCTCCCCCGGTTTCGTCTGGCGCATGTCCGACCGGGACCTGCAGCGGCGCGGGAACACGCCGGGCGCTTTCTTCGGGCGCCCCGACCGCGCCATCGCCACCGTCTCGGTCTGGGAGAGCGACGCGGCGCTGGCGGAATTCGTGCTGCGCGGCGTGCACGGCCAATTCCTGTCCCGCCGGGCCGAGTGGTTCGAGAAGCTGGACGCGGCGTCCTATGTCCTCTGGCCCGTGGAGGACCGCCACCGCCCGGGCCTGGCCGAGGGCAAGGCGAAGCTGCTGGAGCTGCGCGAAAACGGGCCGTCGGCGGCGGCCTATGACCTCGGCTGGGCGCAGGCCCGGGCGGGCTGACGGGGGGTCAGCGGGCGGCGCAGGCGGCGGGGGCCTTGCTGCGTCGTTTTGCGCCGACCGACCAGGTCCGCCTCATCAGGGGTTTTTCGTAGCGAGAGACCTGCAGCAGCACGGCGGGGTCGCCGCAGCCATGCACGGCGATGACGGTCTGAATGATCCTCCCCGCCTTCCGCATCGGCGGGGTCGCGTCGACATACCCCTCCTGCGTCTCCAGCGTGGCGGCGAGCCTGCGCGAGGCCGCCTCCAGCGCGTCCGGGTCCAGGTCAAGGTCGGCGCCATAGGCGAGCGCGCCCTTCGGCACGCGGGCGACCTGGTAGTTTGCGGCCGAGCTGAGCCAGCAGTTCGACAGCATGATCCGCTTGCTTCTGGTAAAGTAGCGGAGCGAGGCCGAGATCGTGATCGGCAGCCGCTTGTGCAGCCGCTGCACGTGGCGTTTGGAGTGGGGAAGGTTCGGCACGTCGGTCACCTCGTCCCCGGTCAGACCCCAGTCGGGGCGGAGGGGGGCGGAGCTGAAATCCGCCGCCAGCGCCATGCAGCCGCGGCGGTGAGAGACGCGGCGAACAGGGCGGCGAACAGGCGCGAAAGACGCGGGCGCATGGGCGGATCCTCAAGAAAAACCTTCCGAAGAGCGGATGGATTGTCTTGCAGCGCCTCCCGCCACGTCAACCGCCCCTCAGGGCGCCGCCCCCCGCACCGCCCGCAGGATCGGGCCGTCCCCCGGCTCGAACGCCTCCGGCGGGGGGCCTTCCTCGAACCAGGCCGTGCCGAACGCCCCGTCGATCCGCGACAGCGCGTCGAAACCGGGGGAGACCAGCCGCGCCAGCAGCTCGGCATGCTCCGGGTCCGCCCGCAGCGCCTTGATCTTGCGCCGATGCGCGCGCAGGCAGGCCTGGTGCAGGCGGCGCACCTCCGGGTCCGCCTTCAGCGCCTGCATCTCCTCCCGCGCCGCGCGGCGCAGGCGCAGGATCGAGCGGTCCTCGTCCTCGTTGCGGTTCATCACCCACCAGTACTGCAGGCCCTGGTCGCGGCTCGTGTGGTTCACCCGCCCGCGCGCGCGCTTGACGAGGAAGCTCTCGGCCGAGCGCACCGCGTAGTGGTTGAGCTGCACCAGGTCATAGCCCCAGCAATGCTTGTCCATCCGCCAGCCCCGCCCGATGAACTTGCGCGGCATCGGCCGCCCCGAGCCGTCGAGCCAGACCGGCGCGGCCCCGTCATGCGGCTTCACCGGCCGGTGGACGCCGAACCGGGCATAGGGGACCCCGGCGCGGAAGGCGGTCTTGAAGCCCCAGGCCTGGTGCGGCTTCGGCCGCCAGGCCGCGGCGCAGCGGGTGAACTGGGCCGTCACCGGCTTGTCCCGGAACCCCTCGGTCCCGTCCGAGCCGAACAGCCGCCAGGGCAGCGAGATCATCTCGGGCGCAGCCCCTGCCAGCGCCTCGGCCGCCGCCAGCAGGTCCGCGAAGGTCCCGGCGCCGGGACGGATGTTGACGTATTCGTCGACGTCGATCGGCAGGATCCACTCCGCATCCACCGCGGGCGCGCAATCGGCGGCGTCGATCAGCGCCGCGTGCTGGGGCGTCTTGCCCTTGTTGGACCCCAGCGGGTTGTCCCGCCGCACCAGCGCCCCGCGGGCGGCGAGCCGGTCCAGAAGCGCCACCGTCCCGTCGTCGCAATCATTTGTATAGACGAGGAAATCGCGCACCCCGACCGCCCGGTGATGGGCGATCCAGTCGAGGATGAAGGGCCCCTCGTTCTTCATGCAGGTGACGACGCACAGGCGCGGGCCCGCAAGCGCCGCGCCCGATGGCGCAAGCGGGGGGGCGTCGCCCGTCTCTGGCGGCTCTCGGGTCGTGATTTCGCGCCTCCGCAGTCCCGGTTTTTCGTCGCGGCCCCCGTTTTCGGGGGGGGCGGTGAAGATGTCATTAACGATCTGCGGCTCTAATCGGCCCGGCGATGGCGCGCCTTCCCCCCGGCCGCCGCCGTCGCCCCGCGCCGGGCGGGACCGTCCCGGCTTCCGCGTGGAAAACCCCGCGGACAAGGCCGCAGGAGGCGCCGCGTGCTCAAAGCCATCGAACCGAGCGAAATCGCGATCATCGGATATGGCTGCCGGCTTCCCGGCGCCGACGGGCCCGAGGGGTTCCGGGCCTTGCTCGAGGACGGGCGCTGCAGCGTCGGGCGGATCCAGCCGGATCGCTTCCCGGCCGACATGTGGCTGGGCGAGGGGGCGGGCCGCAGCTACACCCTCGCCGCCGGGCAGCTGGACGACCCCTTCGCCTTCGATCCGGGCTTCTTCGGCGTCTCGCCGCGCGAGGCCGAGCAGATGGACCCCCAGCAGCGCCTGCTGCTGCAGGTGGCGTGGGAGGCGCTGGAACACGCGCGCCGCCCGCTCTCGACCCTGGCCAGGGACCGCACGGGGGTCTTCGTCGGCGCGTCCTCGAACGATCATTCCAACCGCTTCCACCTCGATCCCGGCGCCATCGACGCGCAGTTCATGACCGGGAACACGCTCTCGCTGCTGTCCAACCGGATCTCCTACCTGCTGGACCTGCAGGGGCCGAGCTGGACGGTCGACACGGCCTGTTCCTCGGGCCTCTACGCGCTGCGCGCCGCGGCGGCCGAGATCGCCTCGGGGCGGATCGACACGGCGCTGGTGGGGGGGGTGAACATGCTTCTCTCGCCCTGGCCCTACGTGGGGTTCTCGCGCGCCTCGATGCTCTCGCGCCGCGGGCTCTGCGCGGCCTTCGACGCGTCGGGGGACGGCTATGTGCGCTCCGAAGGCGCGGTGGTGTTCGTGCTCAAGGCGCTCGGCGCGGCGCTGGCGGACGGCGACCACGTGCTGGGCGTCATCGCCGGCGTCGGGGTGAACTCCGACGGGCGCACGCCCGGGGTCTCGATGCCCTCGGCCGAGCGGCAGGAGGCGCTGCTGCGCCAGGTCTACGGCGAGCTGGGGCTGTCCCCCGACCGGCTCGCCTTCGTCGAGGCGCATGGCACCGGCACCCAGGCGGGCGACCCGCAGGAGGCCGCGGCCCTGGGCGCCGCGCTGGGCGCCGGGCGCGCGGCGCCGCTGCCGATCGGGTCGGCCAAGACCAATGTGGGCCACCTCGAGGCGGGGGCGGGCCTCGTGGGCCTTCTGAAGGCGCAGATCGCGCTGGAGACGGGGCGGATCCCCAGGTCCCTGCATTTCGAGACGCCGAACCCGCATATCGATTTCGACCGCCTGAACCTGCGCGTGGCGGCGGAGGCGGAGGCGATCCCGCCCGCCTCCCGCCCCTGGCACGCGGGGGTGAACGCCTTCGGCTTCGGCGGCGCCAACGCCCATGTCTGCCTGCGCCAGCCGGGGGCGGAGGAGCGCCGCTCGCGCGCTCCCGAACCCGCCCCTGCGCCGCTGGTGCTCTCGGCCCGGTCCGAGGAGGCGCTGAAGGCGCTTGCCGGCCAGGTCGCCGACCGGCTGCGGGCGGCGCCGGGCGACGCCCCCGCCCTCGCCAACGCCTGCGCCTGGGGGCGGGAGCGGCTGTCCCACCGCGTCGTGGTCCCCGCCGCGGAGGCCGAGACCCAGGCCGGGGCGCTGGCCGCCTGGGCCGCGGGCGCGAAGGACGCCCCCGCGCGCATCGCCTCGGGCCGGGCCGAGGGCGCGGCGCCGGGCGAGGCGGTGTTCCTGTTCTCCGGCAATGGCGGGCAGCACGTGGGCATGGGGCGCGACGCGCTCGCCCGCGACCCGGACTTCGCCGCGGGGTTCCGCGCCGCGGCCGCCGCCGTCGGCGCCGTCTCGGGGCAGGATCTCGAGGCCGAGCTTCTGTCCGACACGCTGGCCGATCGCCTCGGCGCCTCCTCGCTCGCGCAGCCGCTGATCTTCGCGATCCAGGTCGGCGCGACCGGGGCGCTGGCCGCCCGCGGCCTGCGCCCCCATGCCGTCGTCGGCCACTCGGTGGGCGAGGTCGCCGCCGCCTGGGCCGCCGGGGCGCTGGACCTGTCGGCCGCGGCGCAGCTGATCCACCACCGCTCCGCGGCGCAGGAGGGGATGCGCGGGACGGGCGGGATGACCGCGCTGCTGCTCGGCCATGACGAGGCCGCGGGCCTGCTGGCCGAGCTGGGCGAGGACGCGGTGGAGATCGCCGCCGACAACTCTCCGCGCGCGGTGACGCTCTCCGGCCCCGTCGAGGCGCTGGCCCGGGTCGAGGCCGCCGCCGACGCCCGCCGCGCCGCCACCCGCCGCCTGGCGCTGGACTACCCGTTCCACTCCGCCGCCGCCGACGGGCTCGAGGACGGGTTGATGGAGGCGCTGGCCTTCCTGCGCCCGGAGGAGGCGCGGATCCGCTTCCATTCCGCCGTGTTCGGCCGCGCCGCGGATGGAGAGGAGCTCGGCCCCCGCTACTGGTGGGCCAATATCCGCCGCCCGGTGCTGTTCCGCCAGGCGCTGGGCAGCGCGCTGGATTTCGGCGCCGCGGCGACGGTGGAGGTCGGGCCGCGCCCGGTCCTCGGCGGCTTCGCGCGGGACGTGGCGCGGGCGAAGGGCCTGCGCCTCGCCGCGCTGGCGGCGCTCGAGGACGGCAAGCCGGCCGATTTCGACCTCGTCGCCGGGGCCGCGCTGGCCCATGGCGCCCGCCTGTCCGAGGAGACGTTGTTCGGCCCCGACCTGCGCTGCGACATCCACCCGCCGCGCTACCCGTGGCGCAACAAGACCTACCGGGCCGCGCCCGGGCCCGACGCGATCGCGGGGTTCGACGCGTCCCCCGTCAACCCGCTGCTGGGCCGCCGGGACCGGGCGGACGGCGCCGACTGGCACGCGGCGGTGAGCGCGGCGCAGCCCGCCTGGCTGGCCGATCACAAGGTCGCCGGCGGCGTGGTGATGCCCGCCGCGGGGCTTGCCGACATGGCGCTTTCGGCGGGGCTCGAGGCGCTGGGCGAGGCGGCGGAGGAGGGGGTGGAGCTGCTCGATTTCGACATCCTGCGGCCGCTGGCGCTCGACGCCGCGCCGACCGCGCTGCGCACCCGCCATTGCGGGGCGCGGGGGGTGGTGGAGATCGCCGCCCGGCCCGTCGGCGCCGAGGCGGCCCCCGCCCTGCACGCGCAGGCCCGCCTGCGCCCGCTGCGCGCCGCCGCGCCCGGTCCGGCGGCGGCGACCGGCGCCGGGATGGACCCGGACGCGGTCTATGCCGCCGCGGCGGCGATGGGCCTCGACTATGGCCCCGCCTTCCGCCGGGCCGAGGCCTTCACGCGGATCGAGGGGGGCGTCGAGATCCGCTTCTCGGGCGATCCCGCGCTCGCGCCCGGGCGCCACGCGCTGCATCCCTGCTGGCTTGACGCCGCGCTGCACGGGCTGCTGCCGCTGCTGGCCGGGGCGGACCCGCGGCCGGGCCGCGCCTGGCTGCCGGTGCGCATCGCCGCGCTGCGCCTGTTCCGCCCCGGCGCGACCCCGCTGCGGGCCGAGGCGCGGCTGGAGAAGGCCACGGAGCATGGCGCGGTCGCGTCCATCGCCCTGTTCGACGCGGCGGGCTGCGTGGCCGAGCTGTCGGGCCTGCGCTTCCGCCCGATGCAGGACCCGCGCGCGGCCGGGGCCGAGGGGCTGTTCCTGCGCCAGGTCCTCGTCCCCGTCTCGCCCGCCGCGCCGCCGGACATGGACGCGCTCGCCGCCGCGCTGTCGGGCGAGGCCGCGCCGGAACCGGCCGCCGCCCTGCTGCTCGACGCCGCCGCCCACCGCTCGGCCTGGGAGGCCGCGGCGGCCCTGGCCGGAGAGGGCGGCGCGCTCGACCCCGACGCGCTGCCCGCGGGCGCGCTGCACCCCTCGGCCCGCCCGCTCTGGCGCCGCCTCGTGGCGGGGCTGGAGGCGGACGGCTCCGCGGTTCCGGGCCTCGACGGCCCCGTGCTCGGCGCCCCCTCCGCCCCGGCGCTGGAGCCGCTGGCCGAGGCGCTGCTGGCCGAGGCGGCGAGGCAGGGCGAGGTCTTCCTCGCCGCGATGGGCCTTGAGGAAGGGTTGCGCCGCGCCCTGTCCGGGGGCCTGGCGCCCGAGACGCCGCCGCCCTCGGCCGCCGACATCGCCGCCGAGGCGCGCGGCCCCGAGGCCGAGGCGCGCGAGGCGCCGCTGATCGCCGCGCTGGCCGCCCTGTCCGGGCCCGGCCGCCGCCGCATCCTGGTGCTCGGCGCCGCCTCCCCCGCGCTGCTGCGCGCGGCGATGGCGGCGGGCGAGGCGACGCGGTCCGACCCCGACCCGCGCCGGGTGCGGGCGATGGAGGCCGACCCGGCCCCGCGCCCCGCCGGGCTGTCCTTCACCGCGCCCGAGGCGTGGGAGGCCGGGGCCTGGGACGTCGTGCTGTCCTGCGATGCGCTGCACCGGGCGGACCCGGCGACGCTGCGCCGCCTCGCCGCCGCCCTGCGCGCGGGCGGGGCGCTGATCGCGGCCGAGGCGCCGCCGACGCTGGCCGGGGACCTGCTGCATGGCCGGCGCTCCGACTGGTGGCGCGCGGCGGCGTCGCTGCGCCCCCACGGCCCGCGCCGGGACCGCGCGGGCTGGGCCGAGGCGCTGGACGGCGCGGGCCTCGCGCTCCACGACACCGGCGCCGGGCCGCTTCTGGCCCGGGCGCTGCACGGCGCGGCGCCCGCTGCGCCCGGGCCGCGCGCCCCGATCCGCGTCGTCGGCGCGGGGGGCGAGGCGCTGGCCCGCGCCCTCGCCCTGCGCGGCCAGCCCGCGATCTGCACCCCTTGGGACGTGCCCGCGTCGGGCGAGACGGCGCTGCTCATGCCCCCGCCCGGGGAGGATCCGCTGGCCGATGTCGCCGCCCTGTGCGACCGCGTCCGCCGGGCGCTGGTGGATACGGACGGCCCGCTCTGGCTGGTGCTCGGGGCCGGGATCGCGGCGGGCGAGGACCGCGCGCTCAGCCCCCGCGACGCCGCGCTCTGGGGCTTCGCCCGGGTCGCCGCCAATGAATGGCCGGGGCGGGAGATCCGGGTGATCGACCGCGCCGCCGCCGGGCTGGACCGGCTCGCCGAGGCCCTGGTCGAGGCGGGGCCGGAGCGGGAGCTCGTGCTGGCCGCGGACGCGGCGCTCGCCCCCCGGGCCGAGCCCGATGCCGGCCGCGCCCGCGCCGCCGCCGCCGCGCGCCTCGGGGATGCCGCGGGCCTGCGCCTGTCGCAGCGCCGCCGCGGCGCGCTGGACGGCCTGGCCTGGACGCCCTTCGCGCGGCAGGCGCCCGCCGACGGCCAGGTGGAGATCGCGGTCGCGGCCGCGGGCCTCAATTTCCGAGACGTGATGTGGGCCCAGGGCCTGCTGCCGGAAGAGGCGCTGGAGGACGGCTTCGCCGGGCCCGGCCTCGGGATGGAATGCGCGGGCGTGGTGACGCGCGCGGGCGCGGCCTCGGGCTTCGCGCCGGGGGAGCGGGTGCTGGCCTTCGCGCCGCGCGCGCTGGCGTCCCATGCGCTGACCGACGCCGCGGCGGTGATGCGCCTGCCCGAGGGGCTGTCTCCCGAGGCCGCCGCCGCCGCGCCGGTGGCTTTCCTGACCGCCTGGCACGGGCTGGTCGGCCTCGCGCGTCTCGCGCCCGGGGAGGTCGCGCTGATCCACGGCGCCGCTGGGGGCGTGGGCCTCGCCGCGGTGCAGGTCGCGCAGGCGGCGGGGGCCGAGGTGATCGCCACCGCGGGTTCTCCCGCCCGCCGCGCCGCGCTGCGCCGGCTCGGCTGCGCCCACGTGTTCGACAGCCGCGAGGGACGCTTCGCCGACGCGGTGATGCGGGCGACCGGGGGGCGGGGCGTCGACGTGGCGCTGAACTCGCTCTCGGGCGAGGCGGCGGAGCGCACGCTGGAATGCCTCGCGCCGTTCGGGCGGTTCATCGAGCTTGGCAAGCGCGACTTCTACGGCGGCGGCGCCATGGGCCTGCGCCCGTTCCGGCGCAACCTGGCCTATTTCGGCGTCGACGTGGACCAGCTGCTGGGCGCGAAGCCCGCCGATGCGCGCCGCGCGATGCAGGCGGTGGCCGAGGGGCTGGCGCGCGGCGACTACGCCCCGCCGCCGCGCACCGTCTTCGGCCCCGAAGAGGCGGCGGAGGCGTTCCGCCTGCTGCAACGCTCGGGGCAGGTGGGCAAGATCGTGATCCGCCCGCCCGGGGCGCCGGGGGCCACGGCCCCCGCCGCGCGCTTCGGCGAGGGCGCCGCGCTGGTGGTCGGCGGGCTCGGCGGCTTCGGCGCCGAGGCGGCCCTGCGGCTGGCCGAGCGGGGGGCGGAGGCGATCTGGCTCACCTCCCGCTCCGGCGCCCCGGCCGAGGGCGCCGAGGCGGCGCTGGAGCGGATTCGCGCCACCGGCGCCGCGCTGCACCTGCGCGCGGTGGACGCCGCGGATGAGGGCGCCATGGCGGCGCTGCTGGCGGAGATCCGCGCGGACGGGCGCCCGCTGACCGCGGTGCTCCACGCCGCCGCGGCGATGGATGACGGGCTGATCGCCGGCCAGGACGCGGGCCGCATGACCCGCGCGATGGCGGCCAAGATCGCCGGGGCCGAGGCGCTGGACCGGCTGACGCGGGACGATCCGCCCGCGGTCTTCGCGCTGTTCTCCTCGGCCACCGGGCTGGTGGGCAACCCGGGGCAGGGCGCCTACGTGGCGGCGAATTGCTACCTCGAGGCGCTGGCGGCGGAGCGGCGGCGGGCAGGCCTGCCCGCGCTGGCGGTCGGCTTCGGCGCCATCTCGGACGCCGGGATGCTGACCCGCGACGCGGCCTCGCGCCGCCTGCTGGACGGGCGGCTCGGCGCCGCGGCGATGAGTGCGGCCGAGGCGCTGGACGCGCTCGAGGACCTGCTGGCCGCGCCGCCCCCGGGCCTCGCCGCCCCCGTCGCCGCGCGCATCGACTGGGCCGCCGCGGGCAAGGAGCTGGCGCTGCTGCGCACGCCCCTCTTCGCCCGGGTCGAGATCCCCGAGGCCGCGCCCGCCCGCGGCGCCGCGGCCCTGCGCGCGCTCCTCGCCGGGATGCCGGAGGAGGAGGCGCGGGCCGAGGTCCTCTCGCGCCTTTGCGCCGAGGCTGCGCGGATCCTGCGCCTGCCGCTGGAGGAGCTGGACCCCGCCCGCCCGCTGACGGAACTCGGCTTCGACAGCCTGATGGCCATGGACCTGCGCCTCGCGGCGGAGGAGGCGCTGGGCGTCGACATCCCGCTCCTCTCCGCCGCCGGGGGCGCGACGCTGGCCGATCTCGCCGCCCGCGCCGCCGCCCGGCTGCTGGAGGGGGAGGAGGCCGAGGCGCAGGCGCCGGACGCCGCCGCGCTCGCCCGCATGGCCGAGCGGCACGGGGCCGAGGCGCCCGAGGCGGTGATCGACGGGATCGCCCGCCGCGCCGCGGCGACCACCCGCGCGCTGGACTGAGGAGGGGACGGCATGGACAGGCCGGACGCGCCGCGCGGCGGCATGCGCGCAGGGGACGATGCGGGGACGGCCCGGGGCCCGGACCCCGGGGACGCGGCGGACGGCTTGCCGCCGCCCGGGGCCACGGCCCGCCCGGGCCGGTTCTCGGCCGGGGCGCGGGAGGAACTGCTCGGCGCCCTGCGCGCCGCCCGCCCCGCCCCGGCTCCCGCCGCGCCCGCCCCGGCGCGCAGTTTCGACTTCACCGCCCTGCCCATCCACCACGCCATGCGCGTCCAGCGCCAGGCGGCGGAGGCGCTGGGCGTCGACATGCCCTTCTTCCGCCCCCAGGCCGAGCGCGCGGGGCCGGAGATCACCCTCTCGGGCCGCCGCCTGCTGAATTTCACCGCCTATGACTATCTCGGCTTCAACGGCCGCGAGGAGGTGCAGGAGGCCGCGCGCGAGGCGATCCTGCGCTACGGCGTCTCGGTCGGCGCCAGCCGGGTGGTGGCGGGGGAGCGGGACCTGCACCGGTCGCTCGAATCGCGCATCGCCCGGTTCCTGGGGGCCGAGGCCGCGGTGACCTTCGTCTCGGGCCACGCGACCAACATGGCCGCCATCGCCACGCTGCTCGGGCCGCGCGACCTGGTGCTGACCGACGCGCTGATCCACAACTCGATCGCCGAGGGGGCGCGGCTGTCGGGCGCCGCGCGGGTCAGCTTTCCCCATGGCGACCACGCCTGGGTGGATGATTTCCTCTCGCGCAGGCGCGGCGAGTACGAGCGGGTGCTGATCGCGGTCGAGGGGCTCTATTCCATGGATGGCGACGCGCCGGACCTGCGCGGTTTCGTGTCGGTCAAGCGGCGGCGCGACGCCTGGCTGATGGTCGATGAGGCGCACTCGCTCGGCACGCTCGGCCCCACGGGGCGCGGGATCGGCGAGGCGGCGGGGGTCGCGGCCGAGGAGGTCGAGATCTGGATGGGCACGCTGTCCAAGTCGCTCGCGTCCACCGGCGGCTACATCGCCGGATCGACGGCGTTGGTGGAGATCATGAAGGGCGCCGCGCCGGGCTTCGTGTTCTCGGTCGGGCTGCCCGCCCCGCTCGCCGCCGCCGCCGATGCCGCGCTGGCGCTGCTGGAGGCCGAGCCGCAGACCGTCGCCCGCCTCCAGGCCAATGGCGCGCGGATGCTGGAAGCGGCGCGAGGGGCGGGCTTCGACACCGGCGCCGCGCAGGGCCACGCCATTCTGCCGGTGAAGACGGGGAGCAGCGTCGGCGCGGCGCTCCTGTCCGACGAATGCTGGAAACGGGGCCTCTACGCGCTGCCGATCACCTTCCCCGCTGTGCCGGAGCGGGAGGCGCGGCTGCGCTTCTTCCTGACCGCGGCGCATGCGCCCGAGCAGATCGACGACGCGGTGCGCATCTGCGCCGAGGCGCAGGCGGCGGCGCTGGCCCGGCGCGCGGACCTCTGACCCGCCGCGCGGGGCGCCTCGCCCGCCGCAGGCGCAGCGCCTGCCGCGCGGCGCGGGCGGGCGAGCGGGGGCTTCATGCCCCCCGAGCCCGGTCGCCCCGCCCCGCCCGAACCGGGGCGCGTCCGTCCGCTTCACGGGGGGCAGGCCCCCCTTCGCGGCCGGAGGGCGGCGTGCCGCCGCCCGCCCCCGCGGCGCCGCCTGCGCTTGCATCCGGGGCCGCGCTTGGGCATGACCCGCGCAACACCCACCCTCGCTGCACGGGAGCGTCGCGCCATGATCCTCTACCCCGCCATCGACCTGAAGGACGGCCAGTGCGTGCGCCTGCTGCGCGGCGAGATGGACGCGGCCACCGTCTTCAACGACGACCCGGCCGCCCAGGCCGCCGCGTTCGAAGCGGCCGGCGCCTCCTGGATCCACCTCGTCGACCTCAACGGCGCCTTCGCGGGCAAGCCGGTCAACGCCGCGGCGGTCGAGGGGATCCTGTCGCGCATCTCCGTCCCCGCCCAGCTCGGCGGCGGCATCCGCGACATGGCCACCATCGAGGCCTGGATCACCCGCGGCCTCTCCCGCGTCATCCTCGGCACCGTCGCCGTGCGCGACCCGGCCCTCGTCAAACAGGCGGCGAAGGAATTCCCCGGCAAGGTCGCGGTCGGCATCGACGCGCGCGGCGGCATGGTCGCGGTGGAAGGCTGGGCCGAGACCACCGACATCTCCGCCCTCGACCTCGCCCGCCAGTTCGAGGATGCCGGGGTGGCCGCGATCATCTACACCGACATCGCCCGCGACGGCGCCATGCAGGGGCCGAACGTGGCCGAGACCGCGGCGCTCGCGAGCGCCGTGTCGATCCCGGTCATCGCCTCGGGCGGCGTCTCGTCGATGGAGGACCTCAAGGCGCTGAAGGAGTGCGGCGCGCCGCTCGACGGCGCGATCTCGGGGCGCGCGATCTATGACGGGCATATCGACGTGGCCGAGGCGGCGAAGTTCCTCGCTTCCTGACCCGGGCCGCCTGATCCAGGCCGAAGCCGCGCAGACGAAAACGGCCGCCCCCGGGGGCGGCCGTTTGCATGACCGGACTGCATGTCGGGGGCGGCGCGCGCGTCAGGCGGCGCGGGCGCTCGGCGCCTCGCCCGGGTCCTGCCACTGGATCCAGACGGCGCCCTCGGCATCCTCCTTCACCAGCACCTTCCAGGGCAGGGTCAGCCCGTCCGCCGCGTCGGCCAGCGCCGCGCGCGGGGTCCAGTGCGAGGACACGAAGACCAGCAGCCGCGCCGGGCGCCCGCAGGCGGACCACGCCTCGGCGTTGACGCAGATCGCCGCGCCCTGCCGCTCGAGATCGCCCGCGAGGCGCGCGGACACCTCCTCCACCGTGCCGGCGGCGCGCAGCCGGTGCATCGGCGCGCGGGCGCGCGGATCGGCCAGCAGCCCGAGGGCGGCGAGTCGCTCGGCGAAGCGCTGGGACATGGGCATGGCGGTCTCCTCCAACGGGCGCGTTTCGCGCTTGCGGGCCGCGCGGCGGGGGCTCTTGCAAGCCCGTCCGCGCTGCGCCGGACGCCCCGCCGCCCGGGGCGACCCCGATCCGCGGCAAGACGATCGAAACCATAGCTCAATGAAGGTGAACCAAAGGTTTCTTCAGGCGCACTGGATACAACTTCCGCGTGAATTTGCAAGCGACAGGCGCCCCGGCCTGCGCCGCGGCGCCCGCTTTCCCTCGGGGCCGCGCCGCGGTATCACGGCCTTCACCGACGCCGCCGCAGAGGAACCCCGCGCATGACCCTCAAGACCCGCATCATCCCCTGCCTGGACGTCAAGGACGGCCGCGTGGTCAAGGGCGTCAACTTCGTCGGCCTGCGCGATGCGGGCGACCCGGTGGAGGCCGCCAAGATCTACGACGCTGCGGGGGCGGACGAGCTCTGCTTTCTCGACATCACGGCGTCCCACGAAAAGCGCGGCACCCTGATCGACGTGGTGCGCCGCACGGCCGAGCAGTGCTTCATGCCGCTGACCGTCGGCGGCGGGGTGCGCACCCCCGAGGACGTGCGCCAGCTGCTGCTCGCCGGCGCCGACAAGGCCAGCTTCAACACCGCCGCGGTGAACGACCCGGACGTGATCGCGCGGGCCTCCGACAAGTTCGGCGCCCAGTGCATCGTCGTCGCCATCGACGCCAAGACGGTCGCGCCCGGCCGGTGGGAGATCTTCACCCATGGCGGGCGCAAGGAGACCGGCATCGACGCCGTCGAGTTCGCCCTGAAGATGGAGGAGCGCGGCGCGGGCGAGATCCTGCTGACCTCGATGGACCGCGACGGGACCAAGTCGGGCTTCAACCTGCCGCTGACCCGCGCCATCGCCGACGCGGTGAAAATCCCCGTCATCGCCTCGGGCGGGGTCGGCAACCTCAACCACCTGGTCGAGGGGGTGACCGAGGGCCATGCCTCGGCCGTGCTCGCCGCCTCGATCTTCCATTTCGGCGAATACACGATCCACGAGGCCAAGGCCCACATGCACGCCGCCGGCGTCCCGGTGCGGCTGTGAGCGCGCCGGACATGACCCCGACGCCGCTCGCGGTCCTCGCCCGGCTCGAGGCCACCATCGCCGCGCGCAAGGGGGCCGATCCCGCGTCGTCCCACACCGCGAAGATGCTGGCCAAGGGCCCGGAGAAATGCGCCCGCAAGTTCGCCGAGGAGGCGGTGGAGCTGACCTTGGCCGCCGCCCGCGGGGACGGGAAGGAGACGGTCTCCGAGGCCGCCGACGTGCTCTACCACTTCATGGTCACGCTGGCGTCCCGGGACGTGGCGCTGGCCGACGTGCTGGCCGAGCTGGAGCGGCGCGAGGGCCGTTCGGGCGTGGCCGAGAAGGCCGCGCGCAGGACCGAGGGCGTGCGCTCCGACAAGGGCTGAGCGCGCGCCGCCGGGGCGGGCGCGTCAAGGTTTCGGAAACCAGTTCCGGGCGAGGATGGGCCTGTCCAGGGAGGCGCCCATGACCGTACCCGTTCTTTTCATCAACCGGGATTCCGATGCGACGCGACGCGAGGCGTTCCTCGATTCGTGTTTTGAGAACGCGGTGGCCGCGCGCCGGATCCAGGCGCTCGACCGGCTCGATTCCGCGGCGCTGGCCGCCGAATCGCGGCTCCTGCCCGACAGCTTCTGGGAAAGCCCCGAGATAAAGCCCGGCGCCTTCGCCTGTTTCCTCTCGCACCGCCGGGCGTGGGAGGCGGTCGCGTTCGGCGACGCGCCCTGGGCGCTGGTCTGCGAGGATGACGCGCTGCTGGAGGCGAGCGAGCGGGTGATCTCGGCCCATGCCGGCCAGGCCGCGCGGATGGATCTCGACCTGGTGTGGTGCGGCGCGCGCGCCTGCACCCAGCGCGACTCGCTGCGGCCGATGGCGGCGGGAGGGTTCTCGGACGCCGTGGAATTCGCCGCCGACCGCGCGGCCGGGCCGCCGCGGGACGGGGGCAGGGCCCCGGGGGCAGAGGCGCTGCTGGTCTCGCGCCGCGGCGCGCACCGGATGCTGGCGCTGACCGAGGCGGACCGCTGCTGCGCCGGGGTGGACTGGCTTTTGCTCTATCATTGCTGGGACGGGCGCGGAGCGGCGCCTGTCGCGCCCGAGATGGCCGGTCTCGCGCGGATGCTGGGGCTTGGCGCGCCGGCGCTGCGGGCCGCGGTGGCGCCTGAACCGCTGGCCCGGATCAGCGGCGCGCCGAGCGTGCTGCGCCACCGCGAGGCGCTTCCGATCGCGCGGTTGGCCGGGACCGCCTGAACCCCGTTGCGCCCCCCGCGCGGCTGCGCTATACGGCCTCCCGACGCACCCGTAGCTCAGCTGGATAGAGCGCTGCCCTCCGAAGGCAGAGGCCATAGGTTCGAATCCTATCGGGTGCGCCACTCAACCCCCACAAGCCGTTGGAATCGCCTGGCCTCGACACGAGGCCGGGGGAACCGTAGGACATGGCGGAGGACATCCGGGCGCCCGGCGTGGTCCGCAACGTCGGCGTCTTCGGCATCGCGCGGCGGGCGCCGCGAGATCTGCATCAGCATTATTCGCCGAATGGAATTGCGTCCTCCCCCCGGGGCGGGATGGAGGCGTTGGGCAGCCGCATGGTCGTCGCCCGCGCCGCCGGGGAGCGGGGCGGGCCCCCCGACCGCCACGCCCTCGACCTCCTCGCCCCCGACCGCCCCGCCTGTGCGCCTGCGCCTGCCACGCCCGGGCCCGCTCACCCCCGCCCGCGGGCCCGGGCGCGCAGCTCTCCGGCCAGCACCAGGCCCGCGCCCGCCGCCATCACCGCGCTCTGGGACAGCGGCAGGCCCACCAGGCCCGCGCCGACGCTCACCGCCAGCGCCAGCGCCGAGGTCGACAGCGTCACGCACAGCATCCACAGGCTCATCACCCGGCCGCGCAGCTCGTCCGGCAGGTCCGCCTGCACCCCGGCCTGGAGCTGCACCGCGAGGAAGGCGGAGGCGAAACCGCAGAGCAGCCCCGCCGCCGCCGCCAGCTCGAACCACGGCGCCCAGACCATCCCCAGCCCCCCGGCGAAGCCGATCGCCGCCGCCCCCGCCGTCATCCGCCCGCGGCCCGCGATCGACCCGATCGAGGCGGTCTGCAGCACCGCGGCGACCAGCGCCCCCGCGCCGATGCAGGAGGTCATCAGCCCCAGCCCCTCGGCCCCGCGCCCGTGGATGCCGTCGGCCAGCAGCGGCAACACCTCGGACAGCGCCCGGATCGGCCCCAGCGCCACCGCCGCCATCAGCATCGCCACCCGCGCCGCCGGGCGCGCCGCCGCCGCGCGGGCGCCCTCGGCCATCTCCGACAGGAACCCCGCCCGCGCCCGCGCGGCCAGCGGCCGAGGCGCAAGGGTGGCGATCACCGCGAGATTGGGCACGAACAGCGCGGCCGAGATCGCCCCCGCCGGCGCGACCCCCGCCCCGGCGATCAGCATCCCCCCGAGCGCGGGGGAGATCACCCGCCCGACATTGAAGTTCAGCGCCGAGAGCGCGACGACCGAGGCGATGCCCGGCCCCTCGACCAGCCGCGGGCCGAGGGACTGGCGCACCGGGTGATAGGCCGACGCCGCCAGCCCGAAGAACAGCGCCAGCGCCAGCAGCGGCGCTTCCCCGAGGGCGTCCGCGGCCGCCAGCGCGGTGAAGGCGATGGGGCAGAGCATCAGCATCCCCGAGACGACCACGAAGGCGCGGCGCACCGAGACCCGGTCGATCAGCGTGCCGAAGACCGGCCCGGTCAGCGCCACCGGCGCCAGCGAGAGGGCGGCGACGAGACCGACGAAGGCGGCCGAGCCGGTCTCGGCCCAGGCGCTCCAGGACAGCAGCACGCGGAAGATCCACATCCCGTTCACCCCGCAGACCGAGGCGAGGAAATAGCGCCGGAACGGCGGCTGGCGCAGGACGGCGAGGGCGGTCATGCGCGGACGGGCAGGGGATCGGGGGCGGGCATGTCGGGTCTCCGGGGACGCCGCCCCGGGCGGGCGGCGGCCCATATCCCTGCGCCGATCCCGCCGCCGGGGCAAGGCCGGGCGCGCCGCGCCCCCGCGGGGGGGAACGGCCTCAGCCCCACTCGGCCCGGTAGCTGGTGGCGATCAGGTCCACGTGGCGCGACAGCGGGGGGACCAGCTCGAACGCCTCGGGGCGGCGGGCGAAGTTCCAGATCCGCATCAGCCGCCAGCTCTCCGGGTTCTCCTCGGACACGCGCAGCTCGTTGGCCGAGACGTGGAAGGCCGCGCGCTCCCAGCCATTGGTGGTCTTCACCTCGATCAGCCGGTCCTCGCCCGACGGCGTGAAGCTGTGGATGTCATAGCCCGCGCCGTCGCCATCTTCGTGCGAGACCCAGCGCACGGCGGCGGCGAGGTCGCGCCGCCCCTCGCGGGCCAGCACGGCGCGTTCATGCGCCAGCACCCGTTCCTCGCCCGCCTTGCCGAGGGCGCGGTTCGCCTCGTCCTGCGCGGCGGGGTCGAACTTGCGGATCACGGCGCGGGTCATCTTCGCCTCTTCGGGCGGGGGCTCGTTGCGCAAGGTGGGGGCGGGGCGCAGGAACAGCTCTCCGGCGGCCTCGGCCAGGCCGGGGGCGCGCGGGGGGACCAGGTCGATGGCGCCCGCCAGGCGCCGGGCGACGGCGTCGGCGAGCGGCATCTGGAAGTTGCTGCGCGGCTTGTAGCCCTTGATCCAGGGGTGATTGAGCGCCTGCAGGACGGCGGAGATGTTCTGGTGCTTGAACTCGATGGACCCGTTCGGGCGCTCGATATGCTCCATCAACGCCTTGCGGTGCGCGGTCTTGTTGTACGGCGCGCCGCGCAGCTCCTCCCGAAGCATCGCGAAGTAATCCGCGACGATCAGGTCGTTCTCCGCATCGGTCCAGTCCGCCCCAGCCATGGGGAATGCTTGGACCGGCCAGGGAAATAAAGCAAGCGCCCCGCTCAGCGCCCGCCGATCTCGGCCCCCAGCCGCACCAGCACGTCGAGGCACTTCTCCAGTTCGGAAATCGAGATGAACTCGTCGGGCTTGTGCGCCTGGGCGATGGAGCCGGGCCCGCAGACGGCCACGTGCATCCCCAGCTGCTGGAACAGCCCCGCCTCGGTGCCGAAGGGGACCACCTGCGCCTCGTTGGCGCCGGTGAGGCGGAACATCAGGTCGCGGGCCTCGTTCTCGGGCATGGGGGCGAGGCCGACCACCTCGCCCACCACCTCGGTCTCGATCGAGGCGTGCGGCGCGACGGCGCGCATGGCGGGCAGAAGGTCGTCCGCCACGTGGGCGGCCACGGCGTCCTTCACGAAGCCCATGTCGGCGTCGTTGACGGGCCGCATCTCCCATTCCAGCGCCGCCTTGCCGGCGATCACGTTATGGGCCGTGCCGCCATGCAGCCCCCCGAGGTTGATCGTGGTCCAGGGCGGATCGAACGGGCTGTCGGGCGCCGCGCGCGCCTTCAGATCCTCGCGCAGGCTCAGCAGGCGGGCGACGTAGCGGGCGGCGTATTCCACCGCGTTGACCCCGGCATCGGGGGCCGAGCCGTGCCCCTCCAGCCCCGTGAAGCGCACGGTGTATTCGCAGCAGCCCTTGTGCCCGTCGATCACCTTCATCTCGGTCGGCTCGCCGATCAGCGCCATGGCGGGGCGGATGCCGCGGGCCTTCAGGTCCTCGACCAGGTGGCGGGCGCCGAGGCAGCCGACCTCCTCGTCATGGGTGAAGGCGAAATGGATCGGGCGGCGCGTCGCGACCTCCGCCAGCACGTCGAGCGAGGCGACGCAGGCGGCGATGAACCCCTTCATGTCGCAGGTCCCGCGGCCGAAGAGCTTGCCGTCCTTCTCCACCATCTCGAACGGGTCGGTGGTCCAGTCCTGCTCGGCGGTCGGCACCACGTCGGAATGGCCCGAGAGCACGAGGCCCCCGGGTCCCTCCGGCCCCAGCGTGGCCCAGAGATTGGCCTTGGCGCCGCTTTCGTCGACCAGGATCTCCACCCGCGCGCCCGCCTCCTCGAGCAGCCCGGCGATGTAGCGCAGGCAGTCGATGTTCCCGTCGGAGGAGACGGTGGGAAAGGCGATCAACTCGCCCAGGATCGCCTTGCAGCGGTTGAGGCGCGCGGCCGGGGTCATGGGCTCAGTCCTTCACGAAGAGCTTGCGTTCGACATTGCACAGCGTCTCGGCCGGGCCGTCTTCCTTGATCAGGATGGTCTCGGTGGTCTCGAGCCCCCAGTCGTCCATCCACAGGCCCGGCATGAAGTGGAAGGTCATGCCCGGCTCCAGCACCGTCTCGTCGAAGGCGCGCAGGGACACGGTGTGCTCGCCCCAGTCCGGCGGGTAGGACAGGCCCACGGCGTAGCCGCAGCGGTTGGGGCGCTCGATCCCGACCTTCAGAAGCTCCACGTCGAGCGCGCGGGCGATGTCGCAGGCGCGGTTGCCGGCGCGGGCGACCTCGATCCCGGCGTTCAGCCCCTCGGTCAGCGCCTCGGAGGCGTCGACCATGAACTGCGGCGGCTTGCCGAGGAACACGGTGCGCGAGAGCGGCGCGTGGTAGCGCCGGTAGCAGCCCGACTGCTCGATGAAGGTCGCCTCGCCCTTTTTCAGCGCCTCGCCGTTCCAGGTCAGGTGCGGGGCCGAGGCGTCCTCGCCCGAGGGCAGGAGCGGGACGATGGCGGGGTAGTCGCCCCAGCTGTCCTCCTCGCCCTGCACGGCGGTCTTGTAGAGCTCCCCGACCAGGTCGTGCTTGCGCATCCCCGGCTCGGCCAGTTCGATCGCGCGGTGGATCACCAGCTCCGAGATCCGCGCGGCGCGGCGCATGAAGGCCAGCTCTTCGTCGGATTTGTGCAGGCGCCGCCAGTTGACCATGGTCGAGGCGTCGATGAATTCCGCCTCCGGCAGCCCCTCGGACAACACCGCGAAGGCGCGGGCGGTGAAGTAATAGGTCTCCATCTCCAGCCCGATGCGCTTGTCGCCGAAGCCCATGATCCGCAGGTGGGACGCGAGGTCCTCCATCGGGTGGATGTCCGGTGCCTGGATGTAGCGGTCGGCGTAGTAGATGATGTTCTCGTGCTCCATCCACACCGTGCGGCGGGCGCCGTTGGCGTCCTGCAGGCGGCCCCACCAGATCGGGTCGCCCTCCATCGACAGGATCACGCCCTGGTGGACGTAGAAGGACCAGCCGTCATAGCCCGTCAGCCAGTTCTGGTTGGACGGGTTGGTGATGAACAGCACGTCGATCCCGGCGGCTTCCATCGACTTGCGGGTCAGCGCGATGCGGCGGTCGAACTCGGCCTTGGTGAAATGGGCGTTCTCGAGGGGCATGCCGGGATCCTTGGCTTGGGGCGGGACGCGAGAGGCCACCTTCAATCCCGCGCCCGCGGTTTGGCAAGGCCCGCCCGTGCGGTCTTCCGCGCTGCGCTGTCGCGCCCCGTCGCGCGGGGGGCGCGGGCCGGATAGCCTGCGCGGCATGATCAGGCTTGATGCACGCGACATGGAGATCCTGCGGGTGCTGTCCCGCGAGGGGCGGCTGACCAAGGCCGCGCTGGCCGAGAAGGTCGGCCTGTCGCCGACCCCCGCCTGGGACCGGCTGAAGAAGCTGGAGAAAGCGGGGTTGATCGAGGGCTACCGGGCCGAGATCGACCTGCGCAAGCTGGGCCCCCATGTCACCGTCTTCGTGGCGGCGGAGCTGGCGGATCACACCGCGGCGACCATGCGCACCTTCGAATCAAGGCTCGACCAGCACCCCGAGATCACCGGCTGCTGGGCCCTTGGCGGCGGTTTCGACTACCTGATGCAGATCGTGGCGCGGGACATCGACGCCTATCAGCGCCTGATCGACACGCTGCTGGACGCGCGCATCGGCATCGCGCGCTACTACACCTATGTGGTGACCAAGGCGGTGAAGCGGGGCGGCCCCCCGCTGCATCTCTTCGCAGACCATCTGGACTGAGGCGCGGGCGCGCGCAGGCCGGATGGACGGGATGGGGCGTCCATTCGGTCTCTTCTTCTGCGCGGCGGCGCGATGATGGCGGGGAAAGGAGGGCAAGCCATGCTCGACACCGCCATGTCCGCCCGCGCGGATATCCAGGACAAACGCCTGCTGCGCAGCTTCGCCTATGTGGGTGGCAAGTGGATCGACGGGGACGGGGGCGCGACCTTCGCGGTCAGCGACCCGGCGACCGGCGCGCATCTCGGCGACGTCGCCGCGCTCTCCGCCGCCCAGTCCGCCGCCGCCGTCGACGCCGCCCAGGCCGCCTTCCCCGCCTGGTCGACCGCGCTGCCCCAGGACCGCGCCGCCTTCCTGCGCCGCTGGCACGACATGGTCGTCGCGGCGCGCGAGGACCTCGCGCGGATCATGGTGCTCGAACAGGGCAAGCCCCTGTCGGAAGCGCGCGGCGAGATCGACTACGCGGCCTCGTTCCTCGAGTTCTACGCCGAGGAAGCCAAGCGCCCGAACATCGAATCCGTCACCTCGCACCTGCCGGATGCGGAGATGGAGCTGTGGCTCGAACCCGTGGGCGTGGCGGGGCTGGTGACGCCGTGGAACTTCCCCTCGGCCATGCTGACCCGCAAGGCGGCCGCGGCGCTGGCCGCCGGCTGCACCGTGGTGGCGCATCCCTCGGCCGAGACCCCGTTCAGCGCGCTGGCGCTGGCCGAGCTGGCCGAGCGCGCGGGCGCCCCCGCGGGCGTCTTCAACGTGCTGACCGGCGAGGCCCCGACCGTGGTCGGCGCCTGGGCGGGGGATTCGCGGGTGCGGGCGCTGTCCTTCACCGGCTCCACCGAGATCGGGCGGCTGCTCTATCGCCAGTCCGCGGACACGGTGAAGCGGCTGGTGCTGGAGCTGGGCGGCCACGCGCCGCTGATCGTCTTCGCCGACGCGGACCTCGACAACGCGGTGGAGGAGGCGATCAAGGCCAAGTTCGCCACCTCCGGCCAGGACTGCCTCGGCGCCAACCGGATCTATGTCGAACGGCCGGTGTATGAGGCGTTCTGCGAGGCCTTCGCCGCGAAGACCCGCGCGCTGAGCGTCGGCCGCGGCATGGACGACCCCGAGATCGGCCCGCTGATGAACCAGGGCGCCGTGGACAAGCAGGCGGCGCAGGTGGCCGATGCCAGGGCCAAGGGCGCGAAGGTGCTGTGCGGCGGCGAGACCCTGCCGCTGGGGCCGCTCTTCTACGCGCCCACGGTGCTGACGGATGTTCCCGACGACGCGCTGATCATGCGCGAGGAGACCTTCGGCCCCGTCGCCGCCATCGCCCCCTTCGACTCGGAGGAAGAGGTGACGCAGAAGGCCAACGCCACCGAGTACGGCCTGGTGGCTTATGTCCATTCGCAGGACCCGCGGCGGATCTATCGCCTCTCCCGCGCCTTGCAGTTCGGCATGGTGGCGGTGAACCGCACCAAGGTCACCGGCGCGCCGATCCCCTTCGGCGGGACCAAGCAGTCCGGCCTCGGGCGCGAGGGCGCGCGCGAGGGCATGGCCGCCTTCATGGACATCAAATACGTCTGCCGCGACTGGGCCTGAGCCCCCGCGCCGCAGACGCCGACCACAGCGACAACAAGAAAGACTTCACATGCTGACCAATGACCAACTCGACCGCTGGGACCGCGAGAATTTCTTCCATCCCTCGACCCATCTCGGCCAGTTCGCCCGCGGGGAGGCGCCGAACCGGATCATCAAGACCGCCGATGGCTGCCACATCGTGGATCGCGACGACACCCGGCTGCTGGACGCTTTCGCGGGCCTCTACTGCGTGAATGTCGGCTACGGGCGGCAGGAGATCGCCGAGGCCATCGCGACCCAGGCGCGCGAGCTCGCCTATTACCACGCCTATGTCGGCCACGGGACCGAGGCGTCGATCACGCTGGCCAAGATGGTGCTCGACCGCGCGCCGTCGCACATGTCGAAGGTGTATTTCGGCCTGTCCGGGTCGGACGCGAACGAGACCAACGTCAAGCTGATCTGGTACTACAACAACATCCTCGGCCGCCCGGAGAAGAAGAAAATCATTTCGCGCTGGCGCGGGTACCACGGGTCCGGGCTGATGACCGGCTCGCTGACGGGGCTCGAGCTGTTCCATAAAAAATTCGACCTGCCGCTGGCGCAGGTGATCCACACCGACGCGCCCTACTACTTCCGCCGCCCGGACGAGGCGATGAGCGAGCAGCAGTTCTCGGAGCATTGCGCGGCCGAGCTGGAGGCGCTGATCGAGGAGGAAGGCCCCGACACCATCGCCGCCTTCATCGGCGAGCCGGTTCTCGGCACCGGCGGCATCGTGCCCCCGCCCGCGGGGTACTGGGAGGCGATCCAGGCGGTCCTGACCAAGTACGACATCCTGCTGGTGGCGGACGAGGTCGTGACCGGGTTCGGGCGGCTCGGGACCATGTTCGGCTCCGAGCATTACGGGCTGAAGCCGGACCTGATCACCATCGCCAAGGGCCTCACCTCGGCCTATGCGCCGCTGTCCGGGTCCATCGTGTCCGACAAGATGTGGAAGGTGCTGGAGCAGGGCACGGATGAGAACGGGCCGATCGGCCATGGCTGGACCTACTCGGCCCATCCCATCGGCGCCGCCGCCGGCGTCGCGAACCTCAAGCTGATCGACGAGTTGAAGCTGGTGGAGAACGCCGGGTCGGTGGGCGCGAAGCTGAACGCGATGATGAAGGACGCGCTGGGGAACCACGTGCATGTCGGTGATGTTCGCGGCGAGGGGATGCTCTGCGCGGTGGAGTTCGTGAAGGATCGCGAGTCGCGGACCTTCTTCGACGCCTCCGAGAAGGTCGGCCCGCAGGTCGCGGCGGCTCTGCTGGCCGAGGGGGTGATCGGCCGGGCGATGCCTCAGGGCGACATCCTGGGCTTCGCGCCGCCCTTCTGCCTGACCGAGGACGAGGCCGCGAAGGTGGTCGAGGCGACGGCGAAGGCGGTGAAATCCGTGCTCGGCTGATCGGCTTCGACCGGGAATGCAGACGCCCGCGGGGGGAGACCCCCGCGGGCGTTCTGCGTTCCGGGATGTGGGGCGCTCAGCCCTCTTCGTGTACCCGCACGAGGCCCTCCTGCGCGGCGTCGGCCACGAGGCGCCCGTCGCGGCTGAAGATGCGCCCGCGGGTGAAGCCGCGCGCGCCGCCGGCCCAGGGGCTGTCGATGTCATAGAGCAGCCAGTCGTCGGCGCGGAAATCGGCGTGCAGCCACAGCGCGTGGTCGAGGCTGGCGACCTGCATCTCGGGCGCGGCGAAGTGCTTCGCGTGGGGCATCATCGCCGCCCCCAGCAGGCCCATGTCCGAGGCGAAGGCGAGGGCGGCGCGGTGCAGGCGCGCGTCCCCCGGGAACTCGCCCTTGGCGCGGAACCAGAAGCGGTTGATGGGGCGCAGATCGTCCGTCTTGTAGGGCGGGCGGGTCATCACCGGGCGGATCTCGACCGGGCGATTCCAGCGGAAGAACTGCAGGTAACGCTCGGGCAGCTCCTCGTAATGTTCGCGGGCGAGGTCGGCGTCGGTGGGCAGGCCCTCGGGGTCCGGGACGTCGGGCATCTCGGTCTGGTGCGAGAGGCCGGGTTCGGGCGCGTGGAAGGAGGCGGCGAGGTTGAGGATCGGGCGCCCGTTCTGGATGGCGATGACGCGGCGGGTGTCGAAGGACTTGCCGTCGCGGTCGCGCTCGACCCGGTAGAGGACCGGGGCGGCGGCGTCGCCGGGGCGCATGAAATAGGCGTGGAGCGAGTGGGCGTGGCGGGCCTCGTCCACCGTGCCGGTGGCGGCCATCAGCGCCTGGGCGACGACGAGGCCGCCGAAGGCGCGGCCCTTGCCGCCGGGGGCGTGGGCGCCCCGGAAATAATCCTGCTCGATCTGCTCGACCTCGAGGATCGGCAGAAGGGGCGAGGGGCCGGTGACGGGCGGTTCGGGCGCGGGCGGGGTCTTGGCGCGCGGGGCGTCGGAAGGGGACATGGGGCCTCGGGATGCGAGTGGCGTGTGCGATGGGTGCGCGCGGGTGGTGCGCGCGATTTTGAAATTTTGTTTCGCAGCCGAGAATTTCGGAAAGCGCGGGCCGGTGCAAGCCCTGTTGCGGGTTCGGGCCGCGGGGGGGGACGGGGACGGGGGCGGCGTCCGGTCGGCGCCGCCCTGCGGGCGCCGGCCGCCCGCCCGCCCCGCCCCTGCCGGGGCTGCCCCGGGTCCGCAGCCCCGGGGCGCGGCGCCTCAGCCCTTCACGCCGTGCTTGAGGATGACGGGCACGATCAGGTCCTCTTCATCCAGCAGGTGCCGGTCGAGCAGGCGGGACATGTCCGCCAGCGCCCCCTCCATGCCCCCCGCGGCGTCGCGCAGGGCGGCGGCGGGGACGTCCGGCGTGGTGGCGGCGCCGATCCCGGCATTGGCGGCGTCGGCGAAGGCCGCCATCCAGCCGTCGAGCGCGTGGTGATCGCGGTCGAGGATCTCGAACCCCCGGTCCAGCCGCGGCTCCAGCGCGCGCAGGCGGGGGAAATAGCGCTGGTCCTCGATCATGTGGTGGCCGTGCAGCTCCTGCAGGAACATCCCCCCGAAGCGGGAGATCCGCGCGGCCCAGTCGCGGGCCGGGGCGCCCTGGTGCAGGTGCGCGGCGGTGGCCTCCTCCATCAGCCCCAGCAGCTTGCGGAAGGCCATGTGCCGCTCGAGCCAGAAGCTGACCAGCCCGTCGAATTCCGGGTCCGCGCGCCAGCCCTCGCGCGGGCGGTCGGCCAGCAGGACCTGCAGCGCCTCGGGCAGGCCGGCGCGAAGGTCGAGGGCGAGGGGATCGGCGGGATCGGTCATGGGGCCTCCGGTCGCGGACGCGGGCGTGGGGGGGGGGAGGCGCAGAAGATGGCGCGCGGGGGCGGCCGGGGCCAGCGGCGCATCCGCGCACGGATTGGACCCGAACTGGAAACGGCGCCGTGCGGGCATGAAAAAACCCCCTTCGCCGGGGAGAGGGCGAAGGGGGTTCGAGGCGGCGCCGCCCCCGGGAAGGAGGGGCGGCGTCGCGGCGTCCGTCAGAAGCGGGCGCCGATGCCGAAGCCGACGAGGACCGGGTTGATCTCGGCCTTGCCGGACAGGCCGGTCGAGGAGGTCCAGTCCGTCTCGAGCATGATGTATTTGACATCCATGTTGGCGTAGATGCCCTCGGTGATCTCGATGTCGACGCCGGCCTGGAAGGCCACGCCGAACGTGTCGTCGAGCGAGACGGTGCCCACGGCCGGGTCGCCGGCCGATTCGCCGTAGAAGATGGTGTAGTTCACGCCCGCGCCGAAATAGGGCTTGATCTTGTCCATGTTCTTGATGCCGGTCCAGTCGCCCAGCTGGGTGACGTGGTACTGCAGCGTCAGGGTCGGCGGCAGCAGCCAGACCGAACCGACGTCGAGGCCGTTGATCGCGCCCTTGCCGTCGATGTCGTGCGGCGTGGTGCCGAGGATCAGCTCGGCCGCGATGTTCGGCGTGAAGAAGTAGGTGAAGTCGAGCTCGGGGATCACCGAGGTCGAGATGTCGCCGTCGGCGCCGCCGACCTGGTCGACGCGCACGTCGTCGTTCGGGGCGACGAACACGCCGCGCAGGCGGACCATCAGGTCGCCGTCCGAGGACAGGGTGAAGAAGCCGTCTTCAGCGGCGGCGGGCAGGGCGGGCAGGGCGGCGGCCATGGCGGCCGCGGCGAGGATCCGGCGGAACATCGTATCGTCTCCACAAGGGGTGATGTCGAACGCGTGAAGCGCGTCTCGGGGCGCAGATGACGTCTCGAGGGGGGGCTGGGCCTTGATCGTGATCATTGAGTGAAGAAACTTTCACGGCTTCGTCAGCCATGTGGCGCCGCAGCAACAGGGCGGGGCCGGGCGGGCGGTCCGCGCCGTCCGCGGGGGCGGCGGCGCGGACCGACTCGCGCCCGCAGCGCGCGCCGCGCGGACCCGTGCCCCGGGCCCTGCGCGGCCCCCTGCGGGCGGGGTCCGCCGCGACGTCGTCGTTGACCGGCGCAACGGTCGGTACTAAGCCGACCTTACAACTCTTGCAGGCGGTTCCATGTCCCTCCCCCCCGACGCGCCCCCCCATCCCAAGGCGAAGCTGTTCGACAGAACCACCCCGCCGCATGTCCTGACCCTGGTGCTGATCGCCGGGATCGGGCCGATGGCGATGAACGTGTTCCTGCCCTCGCTGCCCGGCATCGCCGCGCATTTCGAGGCGGATTACGCCCTCGTGCAGGTCTCGGTCTCGGGCTACCTGCTGGTCACCGGGCTGCTGCAGCTGCTGATCGGGCCGCTCTCGGACCGCTACGGGCGCCGGCCGGTGCTGATCGGCTCGTTTCTGGTGTTCATGGCCGCCACTGTGGGCGCGCTGCTGGCGCCGACGATCGAGGTGTTCCTGGCCTGCCGCATGGCGCAGGCGGCGGTGGCGTCGGGGATCGCGCTCAGCCGCGCGATCGTGCGCGACATCGCCCCGCCCGAGAAGACCGCCTCGATGATCGGCTACGTGACCATGGGCATGGCGCTGGTGCCGATGGTCAGCCCGATGCTGGGCGGGATCCTCGAGGGGGTCGGCGGCTGGCGCTGGTCCTTCGGGGCGCTGCTGCCGATGGGCCTCGCGGTCTTCGCGCTGATGTGGATGGATCTCGGAGAGACGAACCGCAACAAGTCCGCCTCGCTCACCGCGCAGATCAGGGCGTACCCGGACCTTCTGGCCTCGCGCCGATTCTGGGGCTACGCGCTGGTCTCGGCCTTCGCCTCGGGGGCGTTCTTCGCCTTCCTCGGGGGGGCGCCCTACGTGGCCACCATGGTCCTGGGCCTGTCGCCCGAGGCGATGGGCGCCTGGTTCGGGGCCATCGCGGCGGGCTACATCCTGGGCAATTACATCGCCGCGCGCTGGTCCGAGCGCTGGGGCATCGGCGCGATGATGACCCTGGGCGCGGGGGCCGCGGTGATCGCGACGCTGACCTGCTCGGTCCTGTTCTGGAGCGGCGGCGGCCATCCCCTGGTGCTGTTCGGGCCGTGCTTCTTCGTCGGCATGGGCAACGGCATGACGCTGCCCAACGCCAATGCGGGGATGCTCAACGCCCGGCCGAAACTGGCGGGCAGCGCCTCGGGCCTCGGCGGCGCGGTGATGATCGGCGGCGGCTCGGGCATGTCGGCGCTGGCGGGCTTCCTGCTGGGCGAGGGCTCGGGCGGGCTGCCGCTGGCGCTGGTGATGCTGGCCTCCTCGGTGCTGGCGCTGGGCGTCGCGCGCTGGGTGTGGATGGTGGAGCGCGAGGTGGCCGCCGAGGCGGCCTGAGCGCGGGCGCGCCCGGCGGCGGCGGCTTGACCCGTAAGGCGGGCTCGGCTATCTCCCCGCCCAAGGCGCGGGCATGGTGAAATGGTATCACACGAGCCTTCCAAGCTCTTGGTGCGGGTTCGATTCCCGCTGCCCGCTCCAGCTTCCCCCCTCCCTGCAGATCCCCGGTTTCCTGACGCGGCGTCACGCGTGCGGCGGGGCCTGGCGTGCGCTCTCCGTAAAGTTGCAAGACCAGCCTGGACGGATGCTTGAATTCGCGCGGGATGTTCTTGAACGCGCGGGCGATTCTTTCTGAAACCACGTCCGCGGCGGCGGCGACATGGGGTGATCCGGGTCACATCCCGGGCGCAAATGTCCCAAAAGCGCCGCAATTCCGGGGGAATTGGGGCGTCCTTCCTCATTATTTCAAAAGAAGGCGCTTCCTATGAAACTCCTGCTTTCCACGGCGCTTGTCGCCACCCTCGCGGCCGCTGCGCCGGCCCAGGCCGTCACCGGCGGCGGCGCGCTGTCCGAGGGCGTTTTCGCCGGCGTCTCGGTCACCGAGGCCCCCGGCTCCTACACCCTGGTCAACGGCTCCGTGTCCGCCGTGGTCTACGGCTTCGGCGTGACCAACCCGGACTCGACCCTCGCCTGCATCGGGGCCTGCGGCGACGGCTTCGGCCCGTACCAGGACACCGGCTTCCTGTCGATCAACGGCGGCGGCAGCGGCGAGTTCTGGGGCGCCATCTCCCTGACCCAGGACGACTGGTCGACCTACGTGCCGAATACCGCGGACCTGGTCGGTGAGTTCGGCGCGACCATGGAAGACCTGTTCGGCGCCTGGGCCTGGAGCCCGACCGAGAAGGTGAACTGGTACGACATGTTCGACGCCTCGGGCGTGGGCGCCGGCTCCACCGCCACCGGCTTCAACTTCTTCG
This sequence comes from Rhodovulum sp. DZ06, assembly GCF_050586345.1. Classification (NCBI taxonomy): domain Bacteria; kingdom Pseudomonadati; phylum Pseudomonadota; class Alphaproteobacteria; order Rhodobacterales; family Paracoccaceae; genus Rhodovulum; species Rhodovulum sp. DZ06. The sequence continues at coordinate 553 of NZ_JBOCEF010000050.1, read as the reverse complement.
CGCCGGTCGCCTCGGACGCGTTCGGCCTCGGCAGCGACAGCACCGGCAACGTGGGTTATTTCGACCTCGGCGACATCACCGCCACCGCGGACGTGCCGCTGCCGGCCGCGGCCTGGATGCTGATCGCCGGCCTCGGCGCCATGGGCGTCGCCGCCCGCCGCAAGGCCTGATCCGGCCCGCGCCCCCGCCCGGTGTGCGCGGGCGGGGCGCGGCAGGGACCGCGCGCGGGGCCGGGGGAGCGATCCCCCGGCCCCGCCTGCGTTTCCATATCCGGCCGCGCGCCCGGCCCGCCCCCCGCCGCGCGGCCCCGATCGGGGCGAAAATGACGCCCGAAACCGCTCCTCGGCCCCCTGCGCGCGTCTTCCCTGTTGCGATCTTGCTCAAGCTCCGTTAAGCGACCCCCGACGCGCGGACCCGCTCCTGAGGGCCGCGGAAACGGCCCTTTCGCGGGCGACCGCAAAGAAGGAACGATAGGCGATGGCTAAAGGTAAGTTCGAGCGCACGAAACCGCACGTGAACATCGGCACGATCGGTCACGTGGACCACGGGAAGA
>NZ_JBOCEF010000049.1:0-35451 GCF_050586345.1 Rhodovulum sp. DZ06 | reverse complement strand
GGAAGGGGACTCGTCCCCTTCCTCCCCCCTCGCGCTCCCCCCTCCATCCCCAGGCGGGCGTTGCACGGCAAACGAAAAGGGGCGCGGCCATTCAAGGCCGCGCCCCTTTCGCGTCGCGCCCGGCGGCTTGCGTCAGCCGTAGACCTCGTCCGCCCGCGGCAGGTCGGCGCCGACCCGGCCCACGGTGATCGCCGCGGCATCCGTCGCCTCGGCCAGCAGCGCGCCCGCATCGCCCCGCGAGATTCCCGCCAGCGCCGCGGCGTCGCGCAGCCCGCGCCGGTCCAGCCCCGCGATCAGCGCCGCCATGAACGTGTCCCCGGCGCCCACCGTGTCCGCCACCTCGACCTTGCGGCCGGGCGCCGAAATCTCTCCGAACGGCCCCCAGGCGGTCGAGCCCGCGGCCCCGTCGGTCACGATCACCAGCGCCGCGCCGCCCGCGCGCCAGCGCGCCGCGACCTCCGCCGCCGCGACGCCGGGCCAGAGCAGGCCGAGGTCCTCGGCGCTGACCTTGATCAGCCCCGCGCGGCCCGCGTGCCGCTCCACCGCCGCGCGCCAGACCTCCACGTCCGGCTCCACGTTCAGGCGCACATTGGGGTCGAGCGTGATCAGCCGCCGCCCCGCCTCGCGCGCGGCCAGCGCCTCGAGCGTCGCGCCCACGGGCTGGGACACCAGCGCGTAGCTGCCGAAATGCAGCCCCCAGGCCGCGTCCGGCAGCGCCGGGGCGTCGCGCAGCGCCCGGTCCGCGGCGCCCTCGCCGTAGAACTGGTAGGACGGCCCGCCATCCTCGGCCACGTCGACCAGCGACAGGGTGGTGCGCTCGGGCACGCGCTGCACCAGGTCCATGCGCACGCCCTCGGCCTCCAGCGCGGCGGCGAGGCGCGCGCCCATGCGGTCGGTGGAGATGCCCGAGAAGAACAGCGCCTCGCGCCCCAGCCGGGCGAGGCCCACGGCGACGTTGAAGGGCGAGCCGCCGATGCGGGCGGTCAGGCCCAGGCTGCGCCCGTCGCCCTCGTCACGCGCGAACAGGTCCCAGAGCGCTTCGCCGCAGACGCAGAACATGGGCAGGCTTCCTTTGCCGGGGTGATGGGGTGGACGGGTCGACGGATCGACCGATGGACGGGTCGACGGGTCGTGGATGCGCCCGCCCCAGCGCGCCGCGAAGGGGCGCGGCCGGGGCGGGCGCGAAGCGTGCCGGGAACGGGGGGCCGGCGCACCCGCCGGCCGGCGGCCCCGCCGGGCGCCGACGACCACGGCGTTTCGGCCGGGGCGGCGCGGGAATGACGATCCGGATCGGCCGGGGTCCCGGGTCCCGCGCTGGAGGAGTGTCGCGCGCGCCCCGGTCCTGTCCGCCGTCCTTCCCCGCCGCGCGCCGTTCAGGGCGGCCCGGGGGGAAGCGGGCGCGGCGTCCCTTCGGGGAGGACGGCGCGCCCTGATCCGGGGTCGCCCCCCTCGCCGCACGCTGCGGCGAGGGGGGCGTCCGGGCCTGGCCGGGGGCCCTCGGGCTCCGCGCTCACCCCGAAAGGGGAGCGCGGGACCCGCCCGACCGGCCCGAAGATCGAGCCGACCGCCCCCGCGGCCCATGCGGAGGCGGACGGCGCCGCAGGCGGCCGAAGCCGCAGCGGATCCTCGGGCGCCGGGGGCCTGTCGCGGCCCCGCGGCGTCGGACCGGCGCCGTCTCGGCCCGGTCCTGCAATCCTGTGGGAGTTCCCGTCGCGCCCTGCCCTGCGCCGTTCCCGGCCCCCGGCGGCGCGCCCGGACCCTCCCGTCCGGCGGGGCCCTGCGGCGTCTCCGCCCCGGCCCCTCGCCTGCCCCCTGTGTGCCGGAGGGCGCCGTGATTCGCAATTATTAAATCACTTTGCTTTTCTTATTAGGGGTCCGGTAACATGCCGTGACGAGACCCACGGTCCCCGGCGCCCCGGCGCGGCGGGCGACGCCCCGCGGACGGCGCGGCCAAGGACAAGGACCCCCGGAATGCGCGGCGGAGACGGCAGGAAGCTCAGGGCGTTCAACGAACGGCTGGTGCTCAGCGCCGTGCTGGGGGCCGAGAAGCAGCGCCTCTCCAAGGCCGAGATCGCGCGCGCCACCGGCCTCTCGGGCCAGGCCGCGCGGATGATCACCGACGCGCTGACCGAGGAGGGGCTGCTGCGCAAGCTCTCCAAGGTGCGCGGCCAGGTCGGCCAGCCCTCCACCCCCTATGCGCCGGACCCGGACGGGGCGTTCTCGCTCGGGGTCAAGATCGGGCGGCGCAAGCTCGAGACCGTGCTGGTCAACCTGGTGGGCGAGGTCGTCGCCGCGGACGGCGCGCCCCATGACGCGCCCTGGCCCGAGCCGACCATGGCGGCGGCCTGCGCGATGGCGCGCGGGCTGCTGGGCGCCCTGCCCCCGGCGCGGCGGGCGCGGGTGACGGGGCTGGGCGTCGCGATGCCGGGGGACCTGCACGCCTGGCCCGAGGAGATGGGCGTCGCGCCCGATGCGCTGAGCGGCTGGAAGGGGATCGACCCGGCGGCGATCCTGTCGGAGGCGACGGGGATCGAGGCCGAGCTTATCAATGACGGCGCCGCCGCCTGCGCGGCCGAGGCGTTCCGCGGCGGCGGCGCGGCGCCCGGGGGCTCGATGCTCTATTTCCATATCGGCGCCTTCTGCGGCGGCGGGCTGATGATCGACGGGCGGCTGCAGCGGGGCGCGCGGGGCAATGCCGGGGCGCTCGCCTCCATGCCCATCGGCGGGCGCGACGCCCGCGGCCGCCCGCGGCAGCTTCTGCACGTCGCCTCGTCGCTGGTGCTGGAGCGGATGCTGGACGCGCAGGGGCTCGGCGGGCCGAACTGCGTGGGCGAGCCGCCCTTCCCCGCCCGCCAGGCGGTGTTCGAGACCTGGGCCTCGGAGGCCGCCCCCGCCCTTGCGCGCGCCGCCGCGTCGGCCTGCGCGGTCTATGATTTCGAGGACGTGGTGATCGACGGCGTGCTGTGGGGCGGCTGGCGGCGGCAGCTGGTGCACATGGTCCGGCGCAGCTTCCTCGACGGCGCGAACCTTTCGGGGCTGAGCGTGCCGCGGATCGGGCCGGGCGCGTTGGGCGGCGACGCGCGGGTGCTGGGGGCGGCGCTGCTGCCGCTGCACGAGCGGTTCTCGCCCGATCCGGGCCGCCTGACCCCGCATCCGCGCGGGGCCTGAGCCTCCGGGTCCCCGCGCCGCGCCCCGACGCCTGGCGCCCGCGCCGCGCGCCCGCGCCGCGCCCACGCCGCGCCCCCCCCCGACGCCTGGCCGACCCGGCATCGCCCCGCTTTTCCGAAGGTTTCCGGCGCCAACCGTTGCGCAACCCGCCGCGGTCGTGGAACCTGTGCGGCGACCGCATGTCGCGCCCGGGGGCGCGGCGGCGCGCCGCCCCCGGGGCGGCCGGGGATCAGCGACGGCGCATGGGGGACGGGAGGCCCCCGCCGCCGCCCCCTTCGCGCCGACAGGCCCCGGCCCGGGCCGCCCCCGCCGCGCACGTGCCTTGACCCGGGAGGACACCCATGACCGACGCCGCCAAACCGGCCCAGCCCGCCCTGTCGCCATCCGAGGCCGCGCTGCCGCCGATGCCGAAGATCCGCCGCATCGAGGCGGCCGACATCAAGGACGCCCTGCGCCTCGGGTGGGAGGATTTCCGCGCCGCGACCGGCTTCGGGCTGTTCTTCGGCGCCTTCTACGCCTTCGCGGGCATGATCCTGTGGCTGATGCTGTCCGAGTGGAACATGCCCTGGCTGATGATCCCGCTCGGGGTCGGCTTCCCGCTGCTCGGGCCCTTCATCGCCGTCGGCCTCTACGAGGTGTCGCGCCAGCGCCAGCGGGGCGAGAAGCTGCGCTGGGGCCATGTCCTCGGGGTCATGGTCGAACAGCGCAAGCGCGAGCTGGGCTGGATGGCCTTCGTCACCCTCTTCATCTTCTGGGTCTGGCTCTACCAGATCCGCCTGCTGCTCGCGATCATCATGGGAAAGATGAGCTTCAGCTCGCTCGACCAGTTCATGGGGCTGGTGTTCACCACCGCCGAGGGCTGGACCTTCCTCACCATCGGCGCCGGCGTCGGCGCGCTGCTGGCGCTGGCGCTGTTCTCCTCGACCGTGGTGTCGATCCCGCTGCTGCTCGACCGCGACCGGGACTTCATCACCGCGCTCATCACCTCGTGGCAGAGCGTGATCCAGAACCCGCGCTGCATGATCGCCTGGGGCCTCGTGGTCACGGCGGCGGTGATGGCGGGGATGGCGACCTTCTTCCTCGGGCTGATCGTGGTGCTGCCGGTGCTGGGGCACGCGACCTGGCACCTCTACCAGAAGCTGGTGGAACCCGAAGAGCCGCGCTGAGCGGCGCGGGACGATGCGGACGGGGGGCCCTCAGCGGCCCCCTTCTTCGTTCTCGGGGGGCAGGCCCGCGGCGGCGTCGCGCGCGATGCGGTCATCCCAGGCGGCGTCGATCCGCGCCTTCGCCGCCACCTTGTCGAGGCGCCGGACCAGCAGCGGGCGCACCAGCGGCGCAAGCCGGGCGAGGAGCGCGACGGTGAGGGTCGGGTGGATCTCGGCCCGCCCCTTCGCCATGCCGCGCAGGATTCGCTTCGCGCAGCGATCGGCGCGCATCAGGCCCGCGGAGCCGGCGATGGCGTGCAGCTCGGGCGGCACGAAGGGACGCTCGGCCGCGTAGCCGGGCGTGTCGAGATCGGCCGGGAAGGCGCAGGAGACGAGCACGCCGTCGGGCCGCGCCTCGTGCCCCAGCGCCTGCGCCAGCGCGCGCACGGCGAACTTGGAGGGCGCGTAGGCGGCGTGGCCCGGCAGCCCGATCAGCCCGGCGGCGGAGGAGACGAACAGAAGGCTGCCCCGCCCGCGCGCGCGCATCTTCGGCAGCACCGCCTGGGCGAGGTGGAGGGCGCCGAAATGGTTCACCTCCATCTGGGCGCGGAAGATCTCGGGGGTCAGGGTTTCGAACCGGCCGGGACGCGCGGCCCCGGCGCAGGCGGCGGCGAAATCGACCGGCCCGCCATGGCGCTCGGCCTCCGCGACCAGCGCGGCGAGGGCCGGGCCGTCGGTCACGTCGCAGGCAAGCGCGCGCACCGCGCCGCCCGAGGCCGAGAGCCGCGCATGGGCGTCCCTGAGCCGGTCCCGGTCCCGCGCCACGATGGTGACGGCGGCGCCGGAGGCGAGAAGCGCCCGCGCCAGTTCAAACCCCAGTCCCGAGGAGCCGCCGGTGATCAGCGCATGCCTGCACAGCCCGTCCATCGCCGTTCCTTTCGCCTGCCGCCGCCGCACGCCCGCGCCGCCGGTCAGTCCAGCCGCAGCCTGTCGGTGATCGCGTTCAGCTCACCCACCATCTTGCGCATCGCCTCGGCGCCCAGCACCGCCTCGATCTCGGCATAGATCCGCTCGCTGTCCGGCTGGACGCGGGCGATCACCGCGCGGCCCTCCTCGGACAGCGACAGCCAGTAGCGGCGCCGGTCGGCCTCGTCCTGGCGCTTCTTCACCAGGCCCTGGCTCTCGAAATTGCGCAGGATCCGCGACAGCGACGGGCCGAGGATGACGGAGCGTTCGGCCAGCTGGCTGACCTCCAGCTCCGCATGGGCGCCCAGCGTGCGCAGCACCCGCCACTGCTGCTCGGTCAACCCGTGGGAGGCCAGCATCGGGCGGAACCGCTGCATCACCGATTCGCGCGCGCGCAGGAGGGCGATGGGAAGCGAGCCGGTCACGTCAGACGGGTGGAAGAAGTCGCTGGGGCCGTCGCTGGGCAAGGGGCCGTCTCCGGGGAAATCCTGTGATGGGTAACGTGTTACCGAACCCCCCGCCCCGGCGCAACGCGGGCGGCGCCGCACGCGCCCGAAGGAAAGCGTTGACCGGGGCCCCGGATGTACTTAACACGTTATACATAACAAGACGGCCAAAGATGACGGGAGGAAACGCCGATGCCCCACATGGACATCACGCATTCCCGCAACCTGGGTGAGGAAATCGACCTCCAGGCGCTGTGCGACGCGGTCGCCAGGGCGATGGAGGAGACGGGGATGTTCCCCCTCGGAGGGATCCGCGTGCGCGCGATCGCCTGCGACGCCTACAGGATTGCGGACGGCCACGCGGACAACATGTTCGCCGATTTCGTGCTGCGCGTCGGCCAGGGGCGCCCCCCCGAGGCCCGCAAGGCGGCGGCGCAGCATGTCTGGGACGCGGCCTGCGCCCATCTCGCCCCCCTGTTCGACCGGCCCCATTTCGCGCTCTCGTTCGAGATGCGCGAGATCGACGCCGACTTCTCGTGGAAGAAGAACTCCATCCACCCGCGCGTGACGAAAGCCTGAGAGGGTTCCATGGCTGATTTCGAGACCAACAAGGCCAGGGCGGCCGAATACATGGCGCGGTGGCAGGGCGGCCCGGTCCCCCACCGCATCGGCGGCGAGGATGTGCTGTCGGCCGAGACCTTCGAGGTGATCTCGCCCACCGACCTGAACCCCATCGCCACCGCCGCCAAGGGCGGCGCGGCCGAGATCGACGCCGCCGCGAAGGCCGCGCATGAAGCCTTCGGCGAATGGTCCGCGATGGACGGCGCCCGTCGCCGCACGCTTCTGCACCGCATCGCCGACCGCATCGTGGCGCGGGCCGAGGAGATCGCGCTGACCGAGTGCATGGACACCGGCCAGTCGCTGAAATTCATGTCCAAGGCGGCGCTGCGCGGGGCCGAGAACTTCCGCTTCTTCGCCGACAAGGCCCCGACGGCCCGCGACGGCCAGTCGCTGTATGGCCCCGGCCAGATCAACGTCACCTCGCGCCACCCCATCGGGCCGGTGGGGGTGATCACCCCCTGGAACACGCCCTTCATGCTGTCGACCTGGAAGATCGCCCCGGCGCTCGCCGCCGGCTGCACGGTCGTCCACAAGCCCGCCGAACTCTCGCCGCTGACCGCCCGCCTGCTGGTGGAGATCGCGGAAGAGGCGGGCCTGCCGAAGGGCGTCTGGAACTATGTCAACGGCATGGGCGAGGATGCGGGGGCCGCGCTGACCGCGCACCCGCTGATCAAGGCCGTGGCCTTCGTGGGCGAGAGCAAGACCGGCTCGATGATCATGAAGCAGGGCGCGGACACGCTGAAGCGCGTGCATTTCGAGCTTGGCGGCAAGAACCCGGTCGTGGTCTTCGCCGATGCCGACCTGGAAAGCGCCGCGGACGCCGCCGCCTTCATGATCTACTCGCTCAATGGCGAACGCTGCACGTCCTCCTCGCGCCTGCTGGTCGAGGAGTCGATCCATGACGAATTCTGCGCCATGGTCGCGAAGAAGGCCGAGGCCATTCCCGTGGGCCACCCGCTCGACCCCAAGACGGTCGTCGGCCCGCTGATCCATCCCGGCCATTTCGACAAGGTGACGTCGTATTTCGAGCTGGCGAAGGAAGAGGGCGCGACCATCGCCGCGGGCGGCGTTCCGGCGGATCAGCCCTGCACGGTGCGCCCGACCCTCTTCACCGGCGCGCGCAACGACATGCGCATCGCGCAGGAGGAGATCTTCGGCCCGGTGCTGACCGCGATCCCCTTCAAGGACGAGGACGAGGCGCTCGCCCTCGCCAATGACGTCGATTACGGCCTTGCCGGGTATGTCTGGACCCGCGACCTCACCCGCGCGATGCGCTTCACCGACAAGCTCGAAGCGGGCATGGTGTGGGTGAATTCCGAGAACCTGCGCCACCTGCCGGCGCCCTTCGGCGGCGTCAAGGCGTCCGGCATCGGGCGGGACGGCGGCGACTGGTCCTTCGATTTCTACATGGAAACCAAGAACGTGGCCTTCATGACCGCCGACCGCGCGGTCCCGAAGCTGGGAGGATAAGCCATGCCGGTTCCGGCCCCCAACCTGCATCCAAGTTTCAACATCGTGCGCCTGAGCCACGTGGAGTTCGGGGTCACCGACCTCGCCGCCAGCACCGCCTTCTGGGCGGACACGCTGGGGCTGCAGATCACGCACCAGGACAACGAGCATGTCGCCCTGCGCGCGATGGAGGAGCGCGGGCATCACTGCATCCTGCTGCGCAAGGCCGACGTCGCCACCGCGAAGGCGCTGTCCTTCAAGGTGTGGGAGGAGGAGGACCTCGACCGCGCCAAGACCTGGTTCGAAACCCGCGGCATCAAGACGGAATGGGTGGAGCGCCCCTGGCAGGGCCGCACCCTCGCCGCCTCGGACCCGCACGGCACCCCGCTGGAGTTCTACGCCAGGATGGACCGGCTCGCGCCCATTCATCAGCAGTACAAGCTCTACTCGGGCGTCAAGCCGCTGCGGATCGATCACTTCAACTGCTACTCGCCCGACGTGGACGCCTCGGTCGCCTTCTACAACGACATGGGCTTCCGGACGACCGAGTACACCGAGGACAGCGAGACCGAGAAGGTCTGGGCCGCGTGGATGCACCGCAAGGGCGGCGTGCATGACGTGGCCTTCACCAACGGGCTCGGCCCGCGGCTGCATCACACCGCGTTCTGGGTGCCGACGCCGCTGAACATCATCGATCTTCTCGATATCATGTCCACCACCGGCTATCTCGACAATATCGAGCGCGGGCCGGGGCGGCACGGCATCTCCAACGCCTTCTTCCTCTATATCCGCGACCCCGACGGGCACCGGATCGAGATCTACTGCTCGGACTACCAGACCGTGGACCCGGATCTCGAGCCGATCCGCTGGGACCTGACCGACCGGCAGCGCCAGACGCTGTGGGGCGCGCCCGCCCCGCGCAGCTGGTTCGAGGAAGGCTCGGTCTTCGAGGGGGTGGAGCCGGTTCCGTCGAAGCTGACCGCCCAGCCGATCATCGCCCCTTACTGAGGGCGCCGCGGGGCCCTGCCGGGGCCCCGCCACGCATACCCACGGAGAGCGCCATGACCGCCCGTCTCGTCACCTACACGCACCAGAACCGCACCAGCTTCGGCGCGGTGGTTGAGGGGGGGATCGTCGACCTCGCCCCCCTGTTCCCCGATTACGCCGACCTCAAGGCCGCCATCGCGGCGGGCGCCCTGCCCGCGCTGGCGAAGGCCGCCGAGGGCCGCGCCGCGGACGTGGCGCTGTCGGACGTGACCCTCGAAAGCCCCGTGCCCTCGCCGGAAAAGATCATCTGCGTCGGCGTGAACTACCCGTCGCGGAACGAGGAGTACAAGGACGGGTCCGAGGCCCCGGCCAACATGTCCCTCTTCATCCGCTTCCCGGACAGCTTCACCGGCCACGGGCAGAACATCATCCGCCCGCCGGAATCGCCGCAGTTCGATTATGAGGGCGAAGTGGTGCTGGTGATCGGCAAGGGCGGGCGCCGCATCAGCCAGGAAGACGCGCTCGACCACGTGGCCGCGATCTCGCTGGCCAATGAGGGGACCATCCGCGACTGGGTGCGCCACGCCAAGTTCAACGTCACGCAGGGCAAGAACTGGGACCGCTCCGGCGCCATCGGGCCGTGGCTGGTGGTGTTCGAGGACGAGTCGCAGATCGCCGACATCCAGCTCGAGACCCGCGTGAACGGAGAGCTGCGCCAGTCCGACCGCACGGGGCGCATGATGTTCCCGTTCCGGCGGATCATCGAATACATCTCCACCTTCGCGACGCTGAAGCCCGGCGACGTGATCCTGACCGGCACCCCCACCGGCGCGGGCGCGCGGTTCGACCCGCCGATCTGGCTCGTGCCCGGCGACGTGGTGGAGGTCTCGGCGACCGGCATCGGCACGCTCTCCAACACCGTGGCGGATGAGGAGCTTTCGGCATGATGACGGACGCGCAGGTCCAGGCCGCCGCCGCGGCGCTGGTCGAGGCCGAGAAGACGGGGCGCCAGTGCGGCCTCGTCTCCGCCGCCAATCCGGGCATGACGATGGAGGACGCCTATGCCGTCCAGGCCGCCGTGGTGGCCGCGAAACAGGCGGAGGGGCTCGACCGCATCGGCTGGAAGATCGGCCTGACCTCCAGGGCCATGCAGCAGGCGCTGAACATCGACATTCCCGACAGCGGCGTGCTGCTGGACGACATGCTGTTCGAGGATGGCGGGACCGTGCCCGCGGGCCGTTTCATCCAACCGCGGATCGAGTGCGAGATCGCCTTCATCATGGGCGCCGACGTGGCCCCGGATGCGTCGGAAGCGGACATCATCGCCGCCACCGAATGGGTGGCCCCGAGCCTCGAGATCCTCGACACCCGCATCAAGCGCGTGGACGAGGAAGGCCGTACGCGGGTGATCTTCGACACCATCTCGGACAACGCCGCCAATGCCGGGCTGGTGCTCGGCCCGCAGCGGTTCCGGCCCGCGGAGGTCGACCTTCCGCGCGTCGGCGCGGCCGTGCTGCGCGATGGCGAGGTCGAGGAGACGGGCCTCGGCGCGGGCGTGCTCGGGGACCCGGTCCGCTCGGTCGCCTGGCTGGTGCGCCGGCTTGGCGAGCACGGCATGTCGGTGAAGGCGGGCGAGGTGCTGCTCTCGGGCAGCTTCATCCGCCCGGTCGAATGCCCGCCGGGCTGCAAGGTCGAGGCCGATTTCGGCGCGTTCGGCGCGGTGTCGATCCGCTTCGCCTGACCCTGCATCCGGCCCGCGCGAAACCTGCGCGGGCCGCTTGCACCAAGCGCCGCGGCGCCCATGATGGCCCGGCGCAACGGGCGACGGAGCGGGCGACGTCCCGCCATGTCGCCACTGGAAACATGAAGGCCCGACAGCGGGTCCGTCACAGGGAGGGGTCGCCGATGTCCGCGCCCGTCAACACATTCAAGCAGGCCCTGAAGGCCGGCGAAGTCCAATACGGCGCCTGGCTCAGCCTCGGCAGCCCGTTCTCGGCCGAGCTCATGGCCTCCCGCGGCTATGACTGGCTGGTGATCGACAACGAGCACGCGCCCAACACCCTCGCCACCACCCTGCCGCAGATCCAGGCCATCCACGGCCACCCCTGCGAGCCGGTCGTGCGCCCGCCCATCGGCGAGGACTGGATGATCAAGCAGTTCCTCGACGGCTCGGCGCGCACGCTGCTGATCCCGATGGTCGAGGACGCCGCCCAGGCCGAGGCGATGGTCCGCGCCACCCGCTACCCGCCCCACGGCATCCGCGGCGTCGGCGCATCGGTCGGCCGCGCCACCTTCTGGGGCGCGACGCCGGACTATTTCAAGACGGCGGAGGAGCAGCTCTGCCTGCTGCTGCAGGTCGAAAGCCGCAACGCGCTCGAGAACCTCGACGCCATCGCCGCGACCGAGGGCGTCGACGGCGTGTTCATCGGCCCCGCGGACCTCTCGGCCGACATGGGCCACCTTGGCGACCCGACCCACCCCGAGGTGCTGGAGGCGATCGGCGACGCCATCGGGCGCATCCGCGCCGCGGGCAAGGCGCCGGGGATCCTCTGGCCCGCCAACGACACCCAGCGCTGGATCGACAAGGGCGCGCTGTTCTGCGCCATCGGCTCCGACGCGGGCTTCCTCGGGGCGGCGGCGGGCATGGCCCGCGGGCTGTTCAAGGAATGACCGGGGGCAGCAACGCCGCCCGCCGCATGACGGTGGGCGAAGGCATCGTCGAGCACCTTCTGGCCGAGGGCGTGGACACCGTCTTCGGCATCCCGGGCGCGCATATGTACGACCTCAACGACGCCATGGCGCGGGCGGGCGGCAAGCTGCGCTTCGTCACCGCGCGGCACGAGCAGGGCGCGGCCTGGATGGCCTATGGCTATGCCCAGGCGACCGGGAAACCGGGCGTGTTCACGGTGGTCCCCGGCCCCGGCGTGCTGAACGCGGGCGCGGCCCTGTGCACCGCCTACGCCGCCAACGCGCCGGTGCTGTGCCTGACCGGCAACGTCATGTCCCACCTGATCGGCCAGGGCCGCGGCCAGCTGCACGAGCTGCCCGACCAGCTGGGCACATTGGCGGGCATCACCCGCCACGCCGCGCGCATCGACCACCCGGCCGAGGTTTCCAGCGTGATGCACGGCGCCTTCCACGCGATGAAGAACGGTCGCGGCGGCCCCGCGGCGGTCGAGGCGCCGTGGGACGTGTTCGGCAAGGCGGGCATGGTCGACGCCCCGCGCGTGGCCGACCGCCAGACCCCCGCCATAGACCCCGAGGCGCTGGCCGAGGCCGCCGCGATGGTGGCGGGCGCGAAACGCCCGCTGATCATGGTCGGCGGCGGCGCGATGAATGCGGGGGCCGAGATCGCCGCGCTGGCCGAGAAGATCGGCGCGCCCGTCACCTGCCACCGCTCGGGCAAGGGGGTGATCCCCGCCGATCACCCGATGGCGATGGACAGCATCGCGGCCTATGAATACTGGCGCGAGTGCGATCTGCTGATCGGCATCGGCTCGCGGCTTGAGATGCAGTTCATGCGCTGGTCCTGGAAGCCCGCGGGGCTGAAGATGCTGCGCATCGACATGGACCCGACCGAGTTCGTGCGCCTGCGCCCGGATCTCGGGCTCCTCGCGGATGCGGCCGAGGGCGCCGCGGCGCTGGCGGGCGCCTGCGGCCAGGCCGAGGATCGCAGCGCGGAGGTCGCGGCGCTGGTCAAGGACAGCCAGGCCAAGGCCGGGACGGTGCAGCCGCAGGCCGACTGGCTCGACGCCATTCGCGCCGCCCTGCCCCGGGACGGCATCCTGGTGGAAGAGATCTGCCAGGCCGGCTTCGCCGCCCGCTTCCGCTGGCCCGCCTACACGCCGCGCTCCTACATCTCCTGCGGCTACCAGGAGACGCTGGGCTTCGGCTATGGCACGGCGCTGGGCGCGAAGGCCGGGCGGCCGGACCTGCCGGTGGTGTCGATCAACGGCGATGGCGGCTTCATGTTCGCGGTGCAGGAGCTGGCGACCGCGGTGCACGAGGGGCTGAACGTCGTCGCCGTGGTGTTCGACAACGGCCAGTACGGCAATGTGCGGCGCGACCAGGACATGCGCTACGAGGGGCGGCGGATCGGCTCCGAGCTCGGCAATCCCGATTTCGTCGCCATGGCCAAGGCCTTCGGCGTCCATGCCGAGGAGGCGGACGCCGCGGGGCTGGAAGAAGCCGTCGCCCGCTGCATCGCCATGGAGCGGCCCTGCCTGATCCGGGTGCAGGGCGGGGACGAGGGCTCGCCCTGGCCCTTCACCATGCCCGCGCCGCATTCCTGAGCGGGCGGAGCACGGAACATGAAGACGCCGCCGCGGAGGCCTCCGCGGCGGCGTCTTTCCACTGGTGACTTGGCGCGCCGTCGCGCCCCCCGTCAGCCCGAGATGTAGCGGTCGCGCCGGTGGTTGAACAGGATCACCATGTTCAGCACCACCGCGCCATAGAGGCTCCAGGCCACGCGCTCCGGCTCGAACAGCGCGAGGGCGGCGGCGAAGAGCAGCGCGTCGACCCCGAGCTGCACCCAGCCCGCCCGCACCCCCCAGCGGTCCTGCGCGATCAGCGCCACCACCCCGAGCCCGCCGAGCGAGCCCTTGTGGCGGAACACGCCGAGGAGGCCCAGCCCCGTGGTCACCCCGAACACGGTGGCGCCGACGAGAGGGTGCAGGTCCTCGAAGCGGATGAAGGTCGGCATCACCTCCATCAACACCGACAGGGCGACGACGCAGAACAGGGATTTCAGCGTGAACTCCGTCCCCAGCGTCTTCCAGGCGAACAGGTAGAAGGGCAGGTTCACCAGCGTGAACACCAGCCCGAAGCTCCAGCCCGTGACATAGGAGATCAGGAGCGCGAGCCCCGCGGTCTGGCCGGTCATCAGCCCGAGATGGGTCAGGAACACGAGCCCCGCGGCGGCCGAGACCAGGCCGATGGCGAGGCCCTGCACGTCCTCGAGCGGGGTATGCGGCACCGTCGGCCGCGGCATGGGGATTGGCGAAGGCATAAGGTCATCATAGCTGACCTTTTGCGGCGCCGCAACATCCACCCCGCGGCTGCGAATGTCATCAAACCTACACAAGTTTGTCGCGGAAACGATTTAGGCTTGGGTCAAACACGCCCCCAGATCCCCAGCTCAGCAAGGTTCCTCGCCCCCATGACCTGTTTCCCCGACCGCCGCGACGCGCTCGGCCTGCTGATCGGCGCCGGCGCGTCGGTCCTCCTCCCCTCCGCCGCGTTTGCGCTGCAGCGCAGGCTGGACTTCCCGCCGGGGGGCGGACGGCTGACCGAGACCGCCACGCTGCGCGGCCGGGACGAGGCGCGCTTCGCCTTCGACGGCGCGGCGGGGGCGGAGCTGACGGCGCGGGTGCGGATCCGCGGGGCGGATGCGCGGTTCAACATCTGGGCGCCCGAGACGCGGCGGGCGATGTTCATCGGCGCGCGCAGCCCCGATCCCTACCGGTTCAGCGGCACGCTGCCGAAGACCGGGACCTACGAGCTGCAGATCTTCCTGGTGGGCGCGGCGGCGCGCGGCGACCAGGACATCCCGTTCTCGGTCGAGGTCGACCTGAAGGCCCCGCGGCTCGGATGAAGCGCCCCGGGGCGCGCCCCGGATCCCCCTGGAATCGGCCCCCGCGCACGTTTCGTGCATGGGTGAAAGCTGCACCCGAAGTTCATGGATTTCGGGGGCTTGACCCCTTGGTGCGACTCGGCCTAGCGTGCTGCACGCAGGACGGCGCGGCCGGTCTGACAGGGAAAGAAAGCGCGAAAATCGCGCATCTACGCATCGGGACCGTCCTATGGCGGAACCGCAACAAGACGTAACGACAACAAGAAGAACGAAGCGGCGAAAAAGCGTTCCAAGACGCAAGCCGCGGAGGAAAACAGGCGGCCGGCGGCGTCTCGCGACGCGCCGGCCGCATTGCTTTGCGCCCCCGGCGCCGCGGCCTGGCCCCGGCGTCGCGGAGGGCGCCCGGCCCGCGGATGGCGCCCGGCCCGCGGATGGCGGCTGGCCCGCGGATGGCGGCCGCCCGGCGAAGGGCCTGCGCGGCCGCCCCGCCGCAGGCCGCAGCCGGAAGGGACGCTTGCCCCGCGCGCGGCGCCTTCCCCCCGCACCCGCCCCAGACCCGCCCCGCGGGACGCCGCCCATGGCGGCCGCGGGAAGCCCCCGGGCCGCCCCGGCCCGATCCCCCCGCCCGGTGCGGGCCGCGGCTGCGCGTCACGGGGTTTTGGCTTGATTTCGCCAAGCTTGGGATGCACGTCATGGCCCTGACACCCATCGCCGCGGGCCGGCCGACGCGCCGGCGCCCGGCACGCTCGCGGCCCCCCCAGCGCCGCCTGCGCAGGACGAACACCGGGCCCGCCGGGCCGACCGACCGAGGACTAGCTACATGCCCATTTCGATGCGCCGCGCCGCGCTCGCCGTCGCTCTCGCCGCCGCCGCTCCCGCCCTGGCCGCCACCGGCGCCGCGGCGCAGGACCAGCAGGCCCCGAGGCTCGAGAAGAAGGCCACCCACGGGGCGTGGGACGTGGTGTGCGCGCCCAACGGCGCCTGCGCGATGACGCAGACGGGCAAGTCCCCCGACGGGCAGGACATGCTGAAGGTGACCCTGCGCAAGGTGCCCGAGGTCACGGCCGACAGCGGGCAGACCGTGGACACGGTGTTCGTGGCGGTCAGCCCCCTCGGCGTGATGCTGCGCGCGGGCATGGCCCTGCAGGTCGACGGCGGCCAGGTCGAGCGGCTGCCCTACGAGGCCTGCGACCGCGGCGGCTGCATCGTCCAGACGCTGGTGCTGCCGAAGTTCGTCGACAACTTCAAGAAGGGCGTGACCGCGACCTTCACCCTGACCATCCCGGGCAACAAGCAGGTCTCCACCGACATCTCGCTGTCGGGCTTCACCGCGGCCTACAACTCGCTCAAGGCCCCGCAGCAGTGATCGGCGCCCGGGGGCGCGCCCGGCGCGCCCCCGCCGCCCGGGCCGAAGCCCGTGTCCACCGAAACGCGAAACGCCCCGCGGCAGCGCCGCGGGGCGTTTCGTTTGCACCCTGGACGCCTGCGCCCGGGGGCGCGCCGCGCTCCGGTCCCGGGCCCGGCCCGCTCAGCCCTCGAACCGCCGCGCGGCGATGACGGCGTTGAGGCCGCCGAAGGCGAAGGAGTTCGACAGCGCCGCCTTCACCGCAACCTCGCGCGCCACGTTCGGCACCACGTCGAGATCGCAGTCCGGGTCGGGCTCGGAATGGTTGATGGTGGGCGAGATCACGCCGTTCTTCAGCGCGTGGATCACCGCCGCCATCTCCACCGCCCCGGCGCCGCCCAGGCAGTGCCCGTGCATCGACTTGGTGGAGGAGATCATCACCCCGTCCGCCGCCGCGCCGAACACCGCGCGCACGGCCTGGCACTCGGTCCGGTCATTGGCCGCGGTGCCGGTGCCATGGGCGTTGATATAGCCGACCTCGGACGCATCCATCCCGGCATCCATCAGCGCGCCGCGGATCGCGCGCCCGGCGCCGTCGGCCGAGGGCTGCACGATGTCGCCCGCATCGGCGGACATGCCGAAGCCCGTGATCTCGGCCAGGATGGTCGCGCCGCGGGCCTGCGCGCGCTCCAGCGTCTCGAGCACGTAGATCGCCGCGCCCTCGCCCTGCACCATGCCGTTGCGGTCGGCGCTGAACGGGCGGCAGGCGTCGCGGGTCATCACCCGCAGCCCTTCCCAGGCCTTCATCACGCCGAACACCAGCGGCGCCTCGGCGCCCCCGGTCAGCGCCACGTCGGCGAGGCCCGCGCGCACCATCTGGAAGGCCTGGCCCATGGCGTGGTTGGCCGAGGAGCAGGCGGTGGTGACGGTGAAGGCGGGGCCCTTGAGCCCGTGCTTCATGGAGATGTGCGAGCAGGGCGCCGAGGCCATCAGCCGCGGCACCACGAAGGGATGCACCCGGTTCTTGCCGTCCTGGAACACGGTCCGGTAGGCGTCGTCCACGGTGCCCATGCCGGTCAGCGCGGTGCCGATCACGGTGGCGGCGCGGAAGCTCTCCTCCTCCGTCAGCTCCAGCCCCGCGGCGGTCACGGCTTCATCCGCCGCGGTCAGCGCCATCTGCGTGCAGCGGTCGAGCAGCGACAGCTCGGAGCGCGAGAAGCGGGCCGTGCCGTCATAGTCCTTCGCCTGCCCGCCGATCTTGACGGTCAGCCGGTCGATATCGGTGATGTCGAGCGGCCCGATCCCGGAGCGGCCCTCGGAGAGCCCCTCGCAATGCGCGGCCGCGGTCTGGCCAAGGGCCGAGACCACGCCCATCCCGGTGACGACGACACGGCGCACGCGGGTCAGCCCTTCTGCTCTTCGACGAGCCCGCGCACCGCGTTGACGATGGCCCCGACCGAGGAGATGTCGAAATCCCCCTGGGACGGGTCGTTGGCGTTGAACGGCACGGAGATGTCGAAGGTCTCCTCGATGGCGAAGATCGTCTCCACCAGTCCGAGGCTGTCCAGCCCGATATCCTCGGGCGAGCTGTCCAGCTTCACCTCGGAGGGGTCGAGCACGGCCTGTTCGGCCAGGATGCCGATGACCTTTTCCTGCACCTCGTCCGACATGGGAAGTCCTCCATTCGCTCGCGTCCCGCGTCCCTTATCCGAGGGGCGCGGGCGGGAAAAGCCTTATTTGCCGCTCAGCTTGGCAAGAAGCCCGGGCAGACGCCGCAGCGCCATCATCGTCTTCATGTAGTCATCCCGCTTCATCGCGGGAGAGCCCATCATGATGCTGCGCGGGGGCACCTTCGTCGCGACCCCGGAGGCGGCGGCCACCAGGCTGTCATGCCCCACGACAAGGTGATCGGCGACGCCCACCTTGCCGCCCAGGACCACGCGGTCGCCGATCTCGGCGCTGCCCGCGATTCCCACATGGGCGCAGAGCAGGCAGGAGCGCCCGATCTTCACGTTGTGGCCGACCTGGACCTGGTTGTCGATTTTCGTGCCCGACCCGATGGACGTCGCCTGGAGCGTGCCGCGGTCGATGGTCGAGCAGGCGCCCACCTCCACGTCGTCGCCGATGATCACGGCGGCGAGGGAGTGGATGCGCATCCAGACCGAGTTGCGGGTGGCGGCGGCGATCACGCCGTCCTCCTTCGCGTTCTCGACCGTCGACGGCTCGGGGGTCACGAAGCTGAACCCGTCGGCGCCGATCACGGCATTGGGCTGGGCGATGAAGCGGTCGCCGATCTCCACCCGCGCGCCGATGCGCACGCCGGGATGGAGGAGCGGCGCCTCGCCGATCCGCGCGTCCTCGCCGACCGAGACATGGGCGCCGATCACCGCGTTCGCGCCGATCACCGCCCGCGCGCCGATCACGGCGAGGGGGCCGATGGCGGCGCCCTCGCCGATGATCGCGGTCGGGTCGACGACCGCGGCGGGGTGGATGCCGGGGGCGACGTCGGGGGCGTGGGCGAAGCGGGTGGTGACGCCGGCCATGGCGACGCGGGCGCGGCCGGCGACGATGGCCGCCTTCAGCCCGTAGGCCTCGAGCGCGGCGGCGTCCGAGCCCGCGGGCAGGATCGCCGCCTCGGCCGGGCAGTCGGCCAGCAGCTTCACGAATTTCGGGTCCATCGCGATGGCGATGTCGCCGGGGCCGGCCTCGGACGGATGCGCGGGGCGCGCGATCTCGTGCGACGGGTCGCCCAGCACGACGGCGCCGAGCGCGTCGGCGAGCTCTCCGATGGTGGTGGTCATGGGCGTCCCTGGTCCCTGTTTCGGCGGCGGGGTTTCGGCGGCGGTGCGGCGGCGGCGCGGCCCCGGGGCGGGCCCGGGCGCGGAGCGGTGTTATAGGACGGGCGGCGACGGCTTGGCCAGTGCGCCGCGGGGCGGCGCCTCGCCTCGGCCCCCGGGCGGGGCGCTCCTGCGCCGTCCCGGCCCGCCCGGCGCCCGCGCCAAAGGCCCGCGCCAAAGGAAAGGGCGCGCCCGGGGATCCCCGAACGCGCCCCTGTCCGTCGCGCAGGCGGTCAGAGCAGCGACAGCCCCGCATCCTTCAGCGCCGCCCAGACCCGGCCGTCGCGGCCATAGACGTCGTCGCGGAACTGGTCCTCGCCGGTGTCTTCATCCACCCAGGCGGTGCGGTAGGTCAGGTGCACCTTGAGCGGGTCCTGCAGCCGCACCCAGACCTCTTCCCCGCGCTGTTCGAGCCGGTCGAAATAGCCCGCCGGGTCGTCCGTCTGCCCCGAGAGCAGCAGATGCGCGAGGTCGATGGGCCGCGCGACGCGCACGCAGCCATGGCTGAAGGCGCGCGCGTCCCTGGCGAAGAGGTGCCGGGACGGCGTGTCGTGAAGATAGATGGCGAAGTTGTTGGGGAACATGAACTTCACCCGCCCCAGCGCGTTGCCCGGCCCGGGGGCCTGGCGGATGCGGAACGGGAAGTTGCCCTGCCCGTACTGGGACCAGTCGGCGTAATACGGGTTCTCGGGAACCGGCGTGTCGCCCTTGGGGATCAGGGTCATGTTCTGGTTCACGAGATAGGACGGATCCGCCTTCAGCGCCGGCAGGATCTCCTTCTCGGCGATCGAGCGGGGCACGTTCCAGGACGGGTTGACCACCATGTGGGTCATCTCGTCCGAGAATTCGGGCGTGCGGTGCTGGCGCGCCTTGCCGATCACGACGCGCATCTCCTGCACCACCTCGTGGTCGAAATAGACCCGCATCATGTAGTCGGCCTGGTTGACGATGATCCGCCGCGCGCCGAGGTCGCGGTTCATCCAGCGCATCCGCTCGAGGTTCACGGCGATCTGCTGCATCCGGGTCTCGGCGTTCTCGGCCATCGCCGCGAAGGTGCGCCGCCCGGCGACCCCGTCGGCATTGAGGCCGTGGCGCCGCTGGAAGCGTTTCACCGCCTCCTCCAGGCCCGCGTCGAACCGCGCGGGGGCGGGGGGCGCGTCGCTCTCGGCCGCGGCGGCGGCCACCTTGACCGGGGCCGGGACCGGGGCGTCGCCCAGCTCGGCCAGGCGCGCGCGCAGGCGGGCGACCTGCGGGCCGCTGTCGCCCAGGCGCAGCACGCGGGCGTCGGGCGTCGCCTCCTGCCAGCCGCCCTGCCCGGCGAGGGCGCGGAAGGCGGCGAGGCGGGCGCGCAGCGCGGCGTAGCCCGGGTCGGCCGGGGCCATGCCCTCGAGCACCCGGCGCGGCTCGGCCGCCGCGGCCAGCTCGGCCAGCAGCGGGCCGCGGTCCGGCCGCTCGGGGGTCACGTGGATCTCGTCATCCACGCGGCGCGGGGTCAGCACGCCGGAATTGAGCGCGACGCCGTAATCGACGGCGGCGCGGGACAGGGCGACGTCCAGCGCCGCCTCGGCCGCCGCGCGGGCGTCGCCGGTCAGCGGCTCGAGCGCGGCGAGCGCGTCGCGCAGCCCGGCCGCGTCGGCGACGGGCGGCAGCGCGTGGCTTTCGGCCCCGTCGAGCAGCGCGAGCAGGCCCGCGGCGACCCGCGCCGGGCGGTCCCCGAGCCAGATCGGCGCCCAGTCGCGGGCGGCGTAAACCGTTTCGAAATCAGCGTCGTCGAGCGCGCCGACCGCGCCGCGCAGGGCGGCCTGGAGCGGCGACAGGGGCGCCCGGGCCGCGTCCGCCGCGAGGGCGGCGCGGTCCAGGGGCGCGGGAGCGACCGCTTCGGGCTGCGGGGCCCCGGCGGGGGCCGTCTGCGCCGCGGCCTGCGCGGCGGCCAGGCCGAGCCCCGCCATCGCTCCGAGCGCAAGGAAATGCTGCGCCGTGCGTCTCATCATCGAGACCTCCGATCTACATGCGTTGTCGACGCGAAGCATAGGCGCCGCGCCTCGGACCTTCCATGAACATGGGGCGAACATGAGTCGTTTCCCCCCCGGACGTGGGAAAAACGCCGCAATCGCGAAGGCTTGAACGGACCCCGCCCCCCGTCCCGGCCGCCCGTGGACGGCCAGATGGCTCAAATCGTGGGGTAAAACTCTTTAAACCATGTTTCGCGCATGATCCGCGCCATGATGGAACCCGTTGCCATGAGGCCGCAGAACGCGGCGGAATCGCGGCCCAACCGCCACTTGTGCGTTGCGCCTGCGATGTGGGATAAATGTGACAAGCGCCATGGAACAGGCGCGGCCGGCAACGACCGGCGAGCTTATGGAACGAGGCGAATATCAATGGCCAAGACCGACCGCGACGGGCTGATGTCCCGTCGGGCGGCGCTGGGGATGATCGGGGGCGGGGCCGTGCTGGCCGCATCGCCCTCCTTCGCCGCGGCGCCTGCCGTGCAGCGGGGCGCTGGCGCGTACCGAGCCGTGTCCCTGACGTCCAGCCGCCTGGGCGAGCGACTGTCCACCGTCTACTGGGCGGATGGCAGCTACATCCCCGAGGCGCTCGAGGAAATCTCCTACCTCCTGCGGGACTGGCGGCAGAACGCCGTCATGCCCTACGACCCGCGCGCGATCGACGTGATCTCCGCGATGACCCGGATGCTCGACATCTCCACCCCGGTGGAGATCGTGTCGGGCTATCGCAGCAAGACGACCAACGACATGCTGCGCTCGCGCAGCCGCGGGGTCGCCAAGAACAGCTACCACATCCGCGCGATGGCGGTGGACCTGCGGGTCGAAGGCCGCTCGGTCCGCCAGATCGCCGGCGCGGCCGAGGCCCTGAAGGGCGGCGGCGTGGGGCGGTACACCCGCTCCAACTTCGTGCACGTGGACAGCGGCCCGCTGCGCAGCTGGGGGCGCTGAGCGAAAGCTTGCAGCAGCCCTCGGCCCCGGCGCGGGGAGCAGACGCGCCGGGGCGTTCGAATGACGGTCCCCGGACCCGGAACGGGCCGACGCAGCCATGCGCCGGCCCGTTCCGCATCTGCGCCCTGTCCCCGGCGCCGCGTCCAGGCCCGGATGGCGGGCGAAGACCGGCCGCCATCCCCCTGCCCCGGCGCGGTTTTCCCGGCTCAGAGGTCGCGCGCCAGCCGCAGCCCGCCATAGACCGCCCCGGCCTTGGCCTGCGCGCCATAGCGCCAGGCGGGGCGGGACCATTGCGGCGGCTGCAGGAAGTGGCCGCCCTTGACCACCCGGCGCGTGCAGTCGCCATCCATGCGCGCCGCGCCGTCGGTCGCGGCGCCGACATGCCCGTCCCGCCAGCAATCCGCCGTCCACTCCCACAGGTTGCCGTGAAGCCCCCGCAGGCCGAGGGAATTTTCCCGGAACGCGCGCACCGGCGCGGTGGCGGCGAACCCGTCGTTGCAGGGCATGTGGCCATAGATGGCGTTGCCCCACTCGGCATAGGCGGCCTGGTCGTGCTGGTTGCCCCAGCCGCAGGCCCCGGCGGCGGGCGCGGGGCCCCAGGGCGCGGCCGCGTCGCCGCCCATCGCCCATTCGAGCTCCGCCTCGCTCGGCAGCCGGTAGGGGCGGCCGCTCTTGCGGCTCATCCACGCCGCGAAGGCCTGCGCCTCGGGGAAGCTGATGCAGCTCGCCGGGTGGTCCGGCCCCTGGGCGAAGCCGGGCGAGAGGGTGTTGCGCGCCCCGTCCCAGAGCCAGACCACCGCCCAGACCCAGCAGCCCTGGCCCGGGCTGCGGCCGGTCTCGTCCAGGAAACGGCTGTAGTCGGCGACCGTGACCTCGGTCTCCATCAACGCGAAATCGCGAAGGCTGACGGAGGCTTGCGGGCCTTCATGGCCTTCGCGCCCCGCCTCGGACCGCGGCGAGCCGAGCTGGAACGCGCCGCCCCGCACCCGCACCATGGGCGGGCAGTCGGGGCAGTCGCGGAAGCGGTCGCCGGTCGGCGCGCGGGTGGGCGAGGCGGGCGCGGGCGCCGCGCCCTGGCTCGGCACGACCGAGGCGAGCTGCGTCCCCGCCCCCCCGGAGAAGTAGAAATCCCCGAGCAGCGAGGAGCTCTCCCACGGCACCTGGCGCTCGTTCGTTTCGGCCAGGACCGCGCGGCGGACCTGCTTGAACGCCTCCTCGATCTTCAGGCCGGGGGTGCGGATCGCCCTGGCAAGCGCCGCGGTATAGGGGGAATTCCCGCTCTTGCCGTCGAGCGCCACCGCGCCGGGCGCGGTGGAGTAGCTCAGGATCGCGCCGCGGGGCGCGTCCATCCGCGCCAGCCCCTGCGACACGGCGCGGGAGACGGAGGGGAACGGGTTGTTGCGGCAGGCGTCGAGCATGATGATCGACAGCGGCGCGCCGGACTGGCCGATCATGTCCAGCACCCATTGCGCGTCGATCGTCTCGTATTCCACGTCGGCGGCCGAGCGCAGGGGCGTGTTCACGGGCACGAGGAAGTTTCGCCCGCCGATCTGCACGCCGTGGCCGGCATAGTAGAAGGCCGCCACCGCGCCTTCGCCCGCGGACTTGAGTTGATCCGCGAAGTCCCTGACCGCGCGCTTGAAATCGCGCTGGTCGGCATCGAGCTTCGTGGTCACCTGGAAGCCTGCGTCCCGCAGCGCGCCGGAGACCAGCCGCGCGTCCGAGACGGCGTTGGGCAGCGGGCCGATGGAATAGCCGCCATTGCCGACGACGAGGGCGATGCGGGTCTCGGCCCGCGCGCCCGCGGCGGTCAGCGCGAGAAGGACGAGGATGAGCGGAAGAAGGCGCGCAAGCGGCCGCGCCCCCTGGAACAGGCGGTGCAACATGGTGGGCTCCGGTCTCGGCCCGGAAAATGCGCCGGGCGATGCGCTCTCAATGCCTGTCAGTAGAGCGCGGGCGGCGGCGGCGGGCAAGCCCCCTGCCCGGACCGGCGCCCCGGAACGCGGAAAGGCCCGGCGCAGGGCCGGGCCTTTGGTCTGAGTTTCTCGCGCGTTACGCCAAGCGGTTCGCGCGGCGGGCGACGCGATGCGCGGGCCTCGACCCGGGATCAGGCCTTGGCGAAGCCGCCGAAGGCCTCGGTCGCGCGGGCGGCGAAGGGCGCCGTCGCGGCCTTGAAGGCGTCCATGCGGATCTGCGCGATCTCGCGCAGGCCCGAGGTCAGGGTTTCCATCGCCGCCTTGGCGTAGGCCTGCTCGACGGCCACGGCCTCGGCCAGGTCGCCGGATTTCAGCGCCTTGGCGGCGGCCTCGGCGCGGGCGTCGACGAGCGTCCTGGCGAGCTCGATCCCGCGGGTCCCGGCGGCCATCTCGGCCTCGAGCAGCGTGGCGCTGGAGGCCTGGAAGTCCTCGGTCGCCTTCAGCGCGGCGGCGCGGGCCTTGTCGCCGGCGTCCTTGGCCCAGGCTTCGGAGCGGGCGCGGACGTCCTCGGCGGCCTTGGCCGGGTCGGTCGCGGCGGTCGAGGCCATCTCGACGGCGTCCTCGACGGCCTCGGTGAAGGTGGTTTCGGTCTTGGTCGCGGCGGTTTTCGCGGTCTTGGCGGTCATGAGGCGCCTCCTTTCATCCAGTGCCAGCGGGGCGCGAGGCCGCCCGGGATCCCGGCGCGGCGTCGCTTGCTGCACTGCTCAAATGGGGCATTCTCCGATTCCCTTCAAGGGGGATTTGCTGCATTGCACAAAAATTCATGCGTGCATGGCGGCCTTGAGGGCGGCTGAAGCGCGGGGCCGTCAGGCCTGGTAGCTGCGCTGCAGCTTGGCCATGCCGCCGATCCAGCGCTCGTAATCCTCGGTCTTGCGGGCCATGTAGCCGCGCACCTGCTCGTGCGGCAGGATCAGGAACCGGTCCTCGGCCAGGCCCTCGAGGGCGCAGGCGGCGACGTCCCCGGCGCTCATCACCCCGTCGCCGGACTGGGGGCCGGGATCCATCCCGCGCAGCATGTTGGTGTCGACCCCCTGCGGGCAGAGCATCGAGACGCGGATCCCGTCGTCCCGGTGGGTGAGGGCGAGGTTCTCGGCGAAGCCCACGGCGGCGTGCTTGGTGGTGGAATAGACGGCCGAGCCGATCTGGCTCAGCAGCCCGGCGGCGGAAATGGTGTGCAGGAAATTGCCCCCGCCGCGCTGCTTCATCAGCGGGACCAGCAGGCGGGCGGCGCGGACATGGGCCATCACGTTGATCTCCCACGCCGTCTGCCAGACATGGTCGTCGGCGCCGGCGGCGTTCTGGAAGGTGGTGTCCACCCCCGTCGCCACCCCGGCGTTGGAGCAGAAGAGCGCGATCGGCCCCATCTCGTGCTCCACCGCGGCGATCAGCTCGCGCATGTCGCCGGGGTCGGAGACGTCGGTGCGGAAGGCCCGGCCGCCGATTTCCGCCGCCACCGCCTCGGCGCCCGCGATGTCGAGATCGGCGACCGCGATCTGCGCCGCGCCCGCCGCGTGCAGCGCCCGCGCCAGCGCCGCGCCGATGCCGTTGGCGCCGCCGGTGACGACGGCGGTGATACCCTTGAATTGCATGCTGTTCCCCTCCCGTGCCCGTCCCGTCTGCCGCGGGAACGTCTGACGATCCTGCGTGACGCTGAACGGAAGCGCAACCGGGATGCGGGATGGAGGGGGGTGGGGGGGGAGGAAGGGGGTGCGCCCCCTTCCTCCCCCCACGTCACCGCATTTCAACAGTGGACGCGCCCGGCGGGCCGTCTTCCGCCACCGTCCGGGCGGCGGCGCCGGCGGCCTCTTCGACCGCCTCCAGTTCCTGCGCCGTGGGGGCGCGGTCCTTGGGCAGGTCGGGGATGCGCACGGTCACCTCGCGGTGGGCGAACTTGATCCCCTCGCGGGCGAAGAGCTCGCGGATCTCGTGGTAGACCAGCTTGCGGGTGGTCCACTGGTCGCCGGGGCGGGTCATGTACTTGATGCGCACGATCATCGCCGAGTCCTCCATCTGGATGACCCCCTGCGATTTCAGCGGCTGGACGAATTTCGGCCCCTCGGTCGGGTGCTCCAGCAGCTGCTGGCCCAGCTTTTTCACCAGCTTGCGGACCTTTTCGACATCGGTGTCATAGGTCAGCCGCAGCGGCAGCTTCATCATCACCCAGTCGCGCGAGAAGTTGGTGAGGTGGGTGATCTCTCCGAACGGGATCGTGTGCAGCGCGCCCAGGTGATGGCGCAGCTGGAAGGAGCGGATCGAGATCTTCTCCACCGTCCCCTTCACCTCGCCCACGTCGATGTACTCGCCCTTGCGGAAGGCGTCGTCCAGGAGGAAGAACACCCCCGACAGGATGTCCCGCACCAGCGCCTGCGCGCCGAAGCCGATGGCGAGGCCGACGACGCCGGCGCCGGCGAAGAGCGGCGCGACGTTCACCCCCATCTCCATCGCGATGGTCAGCGCGGTGACGGCGACGATCACGAACAGGATGAAGGCCCGGAACAGCGGCAGGAGCGTGCCGAGCCGCGAGCCCGCGCCGCCGCCCTCGTCCCCCGGCTCGGAGGCGACGTCGTCCCCGCCCTCTTCCTCGATCCGCTTGTCGAGCCAGATGCGCACGGCGTGGAAGGCGATGTAGCCGATGAACAGCTTGTCGATGACGTCCTGAAGGAAATCGAGCGGCTGGCCGTCGCGGAAGATCGCGTCGCCGCCCCAGATCCGCGCCAGCAGCCAGGCCGCGACGCCGATGGCGAAGATCGCGGCGGCCCGCTGGGCGAGGTCCTCGAAGCTGCGCATCGGCTGGCGGCGCACGGCCATGTGCGGGAACAGCTGCGGGCGCAGCTCCTCCACCGCGCGGCCGCCGCGCATCGGGCCGCCCTCGTCGTCGCCGTCCCCGTCGCCGTCGGGGCCGTCGCCCTCCATCACGTGCGCCTCGACCGGGGCGTCCTGCGCCGGGGGCGGCGGCGCCCGGCGCATCCGGGCGCGGGCGAACAGCCGCTCGACCGCGAAGACCGAGACCGCGTAGACGATCAGCCCGCACATCAGCGTCACGAAGGCGCCGGTCAGAAGGGGGATGTTCTGCTCGTAGCCCAGCAGCATCCGCACCACCCCCTCGACCCAGGAGACGATGAGATAGACGGTGACCACCGGCGCCCAGAGCACCGAGCAGACCGAGGCGAACCAGGTCGCGTCGCGCCGCGCGCGCCCGCCGAGGATGGCCGAGGAGATCGCCGGGCGGTTCGCCCAGATCATGACCAGCGCGAAGATCAGCGACAGCAGCCCGGTCCCCGAGGCGACCAGCGCGTGCACCGCCGCCGGGGTTCCCAGCGCGTCGACCCAGGCTGTGAACCCCTGCCCGACGATGGACACGCCCGCGCTGACCGAAACCCAGAGATAGAGCCGCCGCGCAGCTTCGTCCGTCAGCTTGGGGATTCGGTATTCGGGCAGGTAGGGGCAGATGGTCATGCGCCAGATCGTGTCGACCAGCAGCCACAGCCCCCAGGTCCCCACCGTCAGCGCCGCCATGTCGAGGGTCGGGCGATGGTCGTCCACGACCGCCAGCCCCAGCCCCGCCGCCACCGACACGCAGATCGCCACCGCGCCCGAGGTCAGCGCGAAGCGCAGCGTCAGCACCGGCAGCTTGTCCCCGAGCGTGCGCGGCCGCGGCCCGCGCTGCGCCGCCTGCATCAGCGGCAGCGCGATGAACGCGGCATAGAGCGAGACCACCGCGCGCCCGATCATCACGCAGATGACGGTGAGCACGAACACCCCGAGAAAATGGCTCGACCGCCCGTCGGGGGCGTTGCGGGCCATGTAGCGTTCGAGCTCCTCGAACAGGTCCGGGGCCGCGCGCAGCGTCATCTGCACCCGCTGGCGCAGGGCCGAGACGCTCTCGGTCGTGCGCTGGATCACGTTCGCCTCTTCCGCCTGGGCGGCGGCGATGCGGCCATAGGCGGCGACCTCGGGGGCGCGGTTCGGGTCGTCCTCGGCGGCGAAGGCCGGGGCCGGGCCGCCGATGCGCGACATCTCGGGGGCCGGCTCCTCCTGCGCGGCGTCGCCGCCGGTCACGCCCAGCTCGCGCAGCAGCGCGCCGTAATCCACCGGCTGGGCGGCGGCGGGCGCAAGCGCGCCGAGCAGCGCCGCGAGCGCCAGCAGCGCGGCGATCAGCACCCGCCGTGCGGGAGGGGTCGGGACATGGGTCATCGCGGAGTTCCGTTCGGCCAGGTCCGGGTCGCGGCAGGAGGGGCGCGCCGGACGCGCCCTTTGCCCGATCCCGAGCCTAGAGCCAATGGCTTTCCGCGTCACCCGCCTCGCGCGCCCGCGAGGCGGGTGACGCGGGGGGGGGGCGCTCCGGGTGTCGAAGGGGTCGCGCGCCCGGACCGCGACGGGGCGCGCGCCCGAAGCGCGACGGGGGTGGGCGCGAAGCGGGGCGGCCCGCGCCGGGCCGCCCCCCGCCGGGTCCGGCGGTTTCGGGCCCGCGCCGCTCAGCCCTTGCGGCGGCGGGCGGCGAGGCCGAGCCCGGCCAGCCCCAGCGCCATCAGCGGCGCGGCGGCGGGAAGCGGCACGTCCGAAGGCGGGTTGTCGAGGCGGAACACCGAGATGCTGTCGAGGAGCGGGCCCTGGTTGTCATTGCCGAAGGTCTCGAACACCAGGCTCACGCTCACGTCCACGGGAACCGAGAAGCTGTGGGTGTAGAGGGCGTAGGGCGCGCTGAAGGACAGCCCGACGATGGTGTCGGTGAACAGCACGCCCCCGAATTCGTCGATGATCGAGAACATCAGGTCGTCGGCGCCGCCGCGCTGGGCGCCCGAATAGGCGAAGGCCACGTCATGGTCGAACCCGGCCTGGATCGCGATCAGGTCCGAGGTCAGCTCGCCCGAGGCGCCGCTGGACCCGTCCATGTCCACGCAGCCCCCGGCCCCGCCATCGCAGGACAGCCCGAACACCCCCTGCGGGATGATGTCCACCGACCCGCTCGTCACGGTGAACTGGTCGAAGAACGTGGAGGGCGCGTTGGAGACGTAGCCGTCCGCCGCCTCGTCATCGAAGGTCTCGAGGAAAATCATGCTCGACGCCGCGGCAGGCCCGGCGGCGAGAAGGCTCAGCGCGGCGGCGCCGGTGAGGAAGGTCTTTTTCATGATGCGGCCCCTTCCACGGGGCATGGCGGGGGAAAATATGCGCGATTGGGGTGCGGTCCCGCCTGCGCCGGCATGCCACGCCGACGCTTGGACGGGGAATGAACGCGCCGCCGCCCCGCTGGGACCAAGCGCCGCAAGGCCCGTCAACCGTCTCGACGGGAAACGACTTGTCGCGCTGCAACGCGAAAAAGCCGCGTCCGGCGCTTTCGACATGGGGACGTTTCGGTATAGCTTCGAGGGCCAGAGACGCGCCGGGGTTCATCGGGAGGGGAGCCGCGCGCGAGGCGCAGAAGAAGCAGGGGACGCCGAGACGCGCATGCACGAAGCTGATGGAACCGCAGCGCCCCGGGCGCCGCTCGCGGTCGCGCCCTTCGGCGCGCCGCCGCCCGCGACCGTCCCGGCCGAGCCGGGGACGCGCCGGGCCGATCCCGCCAAGGGCCCGACCCGCCGGGCGCTCCTCTATTCCCACGACACGTTCGGGCTGGGGCACCTGCGCCGCTCGCGCACCATCGCCGGCGCGCTGACGCAGAGCGACCCGCAGGTCGCGGCGCTGATCCTGACCGGATCGCCCATCGCCGGGCGGTTCGACTTTCCCGACCGGGTGGACCACGTGCGCCTGCCGGGCGTCGTGAAGCTGCCCGACGGCGAATATGCCAGCCACAATCTCGGCCTTCCGATCGACGAGACCGCGGCCCTGCGCGCGGCGATCATCGAGGCGGCGGAGACCAGCTTCCGCCCCGACCTGCTGATCGTCGACAAGGAGGCCTGGGGCTTCCGCAACGAACTTGCGGGCGCGCTTGAAGAAGCCTCGCGCCGCGGCGCGCGGATCGTGCTCGGCGTGCGCGACGTGCTGGACGAGCGCGAGAAGCTGCGCGCCGAGTGGGACCGCAAGCGCCACGTGGACGCCATCGAGCGCTATTTCGACGAGATCTGGGTCTACGGCCTGCCCGAGATCCACCGCCCGCTGGAGGGGCTCGGCCTGTCCCGCGCGGCCGAGGCCAAGATCCGCTACACCGGCTACCTGCGCCGCGACCCGCCCGACTGGCCCGAAGGCATCGGCCAGCTGGCCCCGGACGAGCCCTTCGTGCTGGTCACCACCGGCGGCGGCGGCGACGGCGCCGACCTGGTGGACTGGGCCCTGTCGGCCTACGAGGCGGACCCGGGCCTGAAGCCCCATGGCGTCATCGTCTACGGGCCGTTCCTTCAATACGAGAAGCGCGCCGAGTTCGACCGCCGCGCCGCCGCCCTGAAGGGCCGCGTCACCGCGATCAGCTTCGATCCGCGGATGGAGCGGCTGCAGGCCGAGGCGGTCGGGATCGTCGCCATGGGCGGCTACAACACGTTCTGCGAGATCCTCTCGCTCGACAAGCCCGCCGCCATCGCGCCGCGCCACCACCCGCGCAAGGAACAGCTGATCCGCGCCGAGGCGGCCGAGCGGCTGGGCCTGGTCCGGATGCTGCACGCCCCGCGCGACGGGCGCGACCCGGCGGTGATGGGGCGCGTGATCCGCGGCCTCGCCGACCAGCCTCCGCCCTCGGCGGCCGGGCAGGACGGGCTTCTGGGCGGGCTGGGCGTCATCGCCGAGCGGGCCTTCCCGAGGACCGCGGTCGGGGCGGCCTGAGCGATGACGGAAGATCGCTCCGCCCCCCCGCTCGCCGTCATCGTCAAGGGCTGGCCGCGCCTGTCGGAAACCTTCATCGCGCAGGAGCTGAAGGCGCTGGAGGACCGCGGCTTCCGCTTCGACATCTGGTCCCTGCGCTTTCCCTATGACGACCGGACCCACCCGATCCACGGGCAGGTGAAGGCCGCGGCGCGCTACCTTCCCGAATACCTTTACAAGGAGCCGTGGCGCGTGCTGCGCGGCCTCGCGCGCGCCGCGCGCCTGCCCGGTTTCGGCGCGGCGTTCCGGGCGTGGATGCGCGACCTGCGCCGCGACCCGACCTCCAACCGCGTGCGCCGCTTCGGCCAGGCCTGCGTGCTGGCGGCGGAACTGCCGCCCGAGACCGCGGCGCTCTACGTCCATTTCATCCACACGCCCGGTTCCGTCGCCCGCTACACCGCGCAGATGCGCGGGATCCCCTGGGGCGCCTCGGCCCATGCGCGCGACATCTGGACCACCGAGGACTGGGAGAAGCGCGAGAAGCTGGCGGAGATGGACTTCCTCGCCACCTGCACCGCGGTGAACGTGGACCACCTGAAGGCGCTGGCCGACCAGCCGGGCAAGGTGGACCTCGTGTATCACGGGCTGGACCTGTCGCGCTTCCCCGAGCCGCCGGAGCGGGCGGCGCATGACGGGCCGCTGCGGCTGGTCTCGGTCGGGCGGCTGGTGGCCAAGAAGGGCTATGACGACCTGGTGGCGGCGCTGGCGATGCTGCCCGCGGATGTCGACTGGCGCTTCACGCATATCGGCGGCGGCGAGCTGAAAGACGAGTTGAAGGCCGCCGCGCAAGCCGCTGGAATCGCTGATCGGATCGAGTGGTTGGGCAAGCGCGACCAGACCGAGGTGATCGCCGCGATGCGCGCGGCGGACCTGTTCGTGCTGCCCTCGAAGATCGCCTCGGACGGCGACCGCGACGGGCTGCCCAACGTGCTGATGGAGGCGGCGAGCCAGGCGCTGCCGATCCTGTCGACCACCGTCTCGGCGATCCCCGAATTCATCGAGGACGGCGTGCATGGCGCGCTGGTCCCGCCGGGGGACCCCGCGGCCCTGTCGGCGCGGCTGGCCGAGCTCGCCCGCGATCCCGGCGCCTGCGCGCGCATGGGGCTGGCGGCGCGCGAACGGGTGGTCGGCGCGTTCGGGATGGAGCGCGGGATCACCCGCCTCGCCCGGCGCCTCGGGGCGATGCTGGGCGAGAAGGCGCCGCCGCGGCGCATGGCCATGGGCCTCGGGCCCGCGCCGGGCCACGATCACGCGCCGGGCCATGGGCCAGACCACGGGCACGGGCACGCGCACGCGCACGACCATGCCCACGCCCATGCGGGCGGGCGGCAGGTGCTGCACCATGAAGGGGATGCCTGCGGCTGCTCCTCCTGCGCCACGGGAAGCCACGGATGACCCGGGCGATGGAGCCGCCGCTGCGCGCCCGCGCCGGGGACGGCCGCCCCGCCGTCGCCTTCCACGCGCCGATGAAGCCGCCGGACCATCCCACGCCCTCCGGGGATCGGGAGATCGCGCGCCTGACCATGCGCGCGCTCGACATGGCCGGGTTCGCGCCCTTCCTCGCGACCTCCCTGCGCACCCTCGACATGGAGGGGGACCGGCTGCGCCAGTCGGCGCTGAAGGCCGAGGCGGATCTCGAGGTCGAGCGCCTGGTCGAAAGTTTCGCCGCCGCGCCGCCCGCGCTGTGGTTCACCTATCACAACTACTGGAAGGCGCCGGACCTGGTCGGCCCGCGCGTCGCCGAGGCGCTCGGCATCCCTTACGTGATCTCCGAGGCGAGCCATTCCGCCAAGCGCCTCGCCGGGCCCTGGAGCTTCTTCGCCGAGGCCGCCCGCGGCGCGCTGGACGCGGCGGCCCGGGTCTACTGGACCACCGGGCGCGACCGCCCGGGCCTTGCGCGGGCGATGGGCGAGACGGCGCGCGACCGGCTCGCCCCCCTGCCGCCCTTCATCGACATCGGCCCGCGCCCGGCGATGCGCGACGGGCGCGAGGATGCCGACGGGCCGCTGCGGCTGCTCACGGTCGCGATGATGCGGCGGGGGGACAAGAGCGCCTCCTACGCCCGGCTCGCCGACGCGCTGGCGCTGCTGGACGGGACCGCGTGGCGGCTCTCGGTCATCGGCGACGGGCCCGAGCGCCCGGTGATCCAGGAGATGTTCGACCGCTTCGAGGGGCGGGTGGAGTTCTCGGGCCTGGTCGAGGATCCGGCCCTGCTGCGCGAGGCTTACGAGGCGTCCGAGCTGCTGGTCTGGCCCGGCGTGGGCGAGGGGATCGGGATGGTCTATCTCGAGGCGCAGGCCGCCGCCCTGCCCTGCCTGGCCGAGGACCGGCCCGGCCCGCGCGACGTGGTGCTGGCGGGCGGGATGCTGCCCGCGCCCGGGGATGCGGCGGGGCTGGCCGCGGCGATCCGGGACGCGGCGGCGGATCGCGGCGCGCTGGCCGAGCGGGGCCGCGCGGCGCGGCTGTGGATGGAGCAGCGCCACTCGCTCGAGGCCGCCGCTTCGCGGCTGCGCGCGGATCTTGGCGCGCTGATCGGGGCCTCGGCCTGATGGCGGGGCCCGTGGGCGGCGCGGGCGGGGGCGGGACGCCGCCGCGACGCCCGCCGCAGCCGGGCGCGACGCCCGGCGCGGCCGGCCGGACGCCGGGCGCGCAGGGGGGGCAAGGACCGCAGGGGGGCCAGGGGACGCAGGGCGCGCAGGGCGCCGCCGCCGCGACGGGCGCGCAGGCGCCCGAGGCTGCGCGGCTCGCCGCCGCCACGCAGCCCAATCTCGCCGCCGCGCTGCGCGGCGGCTCGGCCCTGACCCCGCCCGCGGGCGGGGCGCTGACGGGGGCCAGTATTCCCACTGGCAACATCCCCGGCGCAGGGCTGACCGGCGCCCCGGGAACCGGCCAGACCGGCGCGCCCGGAACCGGGGTCGCGACCCCCGCCGCGCCGCTTCCCGGCGCCGATCCGGCCGCGGCCGAGGCCTTCACCCGCGCCGTCGCCGCCGACCTCGCCGCGCGCGAGGGCGCGGCCCGGCCCGGCGCGCCATCTGGCCCTCCGGCAGGCGGCGGCGCGGGCGGCGCGCCGACCGGCCCCGCCGCCCCGCCCGCGCCCGGCGCCCCGGGCGCGCCCGCCGCGCCCCTCGGGGCCGCGCAGGCCAACGCGCCCCTGCCCGGCGCCGCCGACATGGCCCTGCGCGCCGCCCTCACCGGCTATGCCGCCGCGGCCGCCGGCTCCGGCTCCGCCCGGCCCCGCCCGCGGGCCGAGGGCCCCTCGGCCGCGACCGATCCCGACGCCCCGCCCTATGCGCCGATCCCCGGCCAGGCGCCGCTCTCCGCCGCCGCCGCGCCCGCCGACCCGGTGCGCGCGCCCGCCGCCGCCGGCCGCGGCCAGGGCGAGGCGGCCGAGCGCCGGGTCGAGATCGGCCTGCTGCGCCATTTCCCCACCGACTGGAACGCCGAGGGCCGCCTGCAGGGGCGCACCGACATCCCCCTCTCCGCCGCCTCGGTCGAGGAGATCGCGGGCCTGCGCCTGCCCGCCCGCTGGCGGGGGATGCCGGCCGTGGTCTCGCCCCTCTCCCGCGCCCGGGTCACCGCCGAGATGCTGGTGGAATCCGGCGAGGCCCGCGTCGACCCGCGGCTGGTGGAGATGGATTTCGGCGCATGGGAGGGGCGGATCGGCGCCGAGCTGCTGGAGGACCCCGCCTGCGCCTATGGCCCGGTCGAGACCTGGGGCTGGCATTTCCGCCCGCCGGGGGGCGAGAGCCCGGCCGAGATGCTGTCCCGCCTGCGCGCCGCGCTGGCCGAGATCGCCGAATCCGGCCCGCACCTGGTGATCTGTCACCGCGGCGTGATGCGCGCGATCCTCGCGGCGGCGAGCGGGTGGAATTATGACCGCGCCGAGCCGTTCCGCATCAAGCGCGCCGCCGTTCACCCGGTGACTTTGGACGGCTCCGGCGCCCCCGTGGGCTTCGCCCCCCCGGAGAAGCTGGAGCCGCGGGCGTGACCGCGCCGCGGATCGCCTTCCTCGAGACGCACTTGATGGGCTCGGGGCACCTCGCGCGCGTGCTCAACCTGGCCGGGGCGGTGCGCGCGGCGGGGGGCGAGGCGATGGTGGTCAGCGGCGGCCGCCCGCTGGCGCACCTGCCGCTGGGGCCGGGCGATGTGCAGCTGCCGCCGGTCCACGTGCCGGGGCTGAATTACCGCGACCTGCGCGGCCCGGACGGCGCGCCCGCGGGCGACGCGCTCTGGGCCGCGCGGCAGGAGGCGGTGGCGGGCGTCTGGGCGAGGTTCCGCCCCGACGTGCTGGTGACCGAGCTGTTCCCCTTCGGCCGCCGCCAGATGGCGGCGGAGTTCGAGGCGCTGGCTGCGGCCCGGCCGCTGGGGACGGCGCTGGTCTCCTCGGTCCGCGACGTCCCGGAGCCGCCGAAGAAGGAGAAGCGCGCGCGCGAAAGCCTCGCGCGGCTCGCCGGATATGAGGCCGTTCTGGTGCATGGCGACCGTTCGGTCCTGGCGCTGGAGGAAGTGTGGCCGGGGCACGGGTTGTCGGTCGACCCGGGGCTGCTGCGCTACACCGGCTATGTCGCGCCCGCGCCTGCGGCGGCCACGGATGGCGAGGGGGCGGGCGAGGTGCTGGTCTCGGTCGGCTCGGGCGGCATCGGGCGGCGGCTGCTGGAGCTGGCGGCGCGGGCCGCGGCCGGGCATGGCCTGCGCTGGCGGCTGATGGCGCCGGGGGCGGAGGCGGAGCGCGACGCGCTGCGCGCCCTCGGCCCCGCGGTGGTGGAGGCGCCGCGGGGGGATTTCCGCGCGCTGCTGCCGCGCTGCGCGGTGTCGATCAGCCTTGCGGGCTACAACACGGCGGTGGAGGCGGCGACGCGCGGCGGCCCGTCGATCCTCGTGCCGATGGAGGAGGGGGACGAACAGGAGCAGCTGATCCGCGCCGCCGCCTTCGCCCGGTTGCCCGGCGTCTCGACCCGACGGATCGGCATGTTGACACCGGAAACATTGCGCGACGCGGTGGATGCGTCGCTGGACGCGGCGCCCGCCGAGCCTCCGAAGATCGACCTCGACGGCGCAAGGCGCAGCGCCGAGATCCTGATGTCATTGGCCTGACGCCCCTTGACCCACAAGGCGGCCGCGGCGCCGCATCGGGGTGATGCTGGTCAATCTCGGCACCCCCGACGCGACCGATTACTGGTCGATGCGCCGGTA
>NZ_JBOCEF010000048.1:0-37964 GCF_050586345.1 Rhodovulum sp. DZ06 | reverse complement strand
CCCCCCCCCCCCCCCCCCCCCCCCTCCCCCCCCCCCCCCCCCCCCCCCCCCCCCCCCCCCCCCCCCCCCCCCCCCCCGCCCCCCCCGGCGTCCTGTCGCCGCCCCCGCCTCTCGCCGCTGGCGCCGCGGGGCGCGGGGGGCTAACTCTTGTCCCCGAGAAGCGGGCGCGCCCCCCACGGCAGACGCCCCCGGAACAGATACGCACCTTCAGGAGGTCCCCCATGTCCAATCCCGTGGCGCTGAGCTTCACCGCGGCCGAGCCGGAGGCCCTCGCCTCGCTCAAGGGCCGCGTCG
The DNA here is from genome assembly GCF_050586345.1 of Rhodovulum sp. DZ06. Classification (NCBI taxonomy): domain Bacteria; kingdom Pseudomonadati; phylum Pseudomonadota; class Alphaproteobacteria; order Rhodobacterales; family Paracoccaceae; genus Rhodovulum; species Rhodovulum sp. DZ06. The sequence goes on along the minus strand of NZ_JBOCEF010000048.1, from coordinate 37,670 downwards.
TCGTGCTCGCCGAAGGCCCCGCGACCCTCGGCGCCGGCGCCGAGGCGGCGGATGCCGCCACCGGCGGCGCCCTGTCGCGCGCCATCGCGGCGGAAGACTGGAAGGGAAAGCCCGGCGACGCGCTGCGCCTGCTGGCCCCCGCGGGCCTCGCCGCCGACGCGCTGATCCTCGTGGGCCTCGGCGAGGCGCCCGAGGAGGAGAGCGCGCGCAAGGCCGGCGGCGCCGTCGCCGCCGCCCTCGGCGGCAAGCCGGGCGCGGTCTTCGCCCCGGGCCTCGCCCCCGAGCTCGCCGCCGGGGTCGCCTTCGGCCACGCGCTGCGCGAATACGCCTTCGACATCTACAAGTCGGGCGAGGACGCGCCCAAGGCCCCCGCCGCCGTGACCTACCACGTGGACGCCCCCGAGAAGGTCTCCCGCGCCGCCGCCCCCGGCGCCGCGGTGGCCGAGGGCGTGTTCTTCGCCCGCGATCTGGTGTCCGAGCCCGCCAACGTCCTCGGCACCGAGGATTTCGCCGCCCGCCTCGCCGCCATGGGCGAGCTGGGCCTCGAGGTCGAGATCCTCGATGAGGACGAGCTCGAGCGCCTCGGCATGCGCGCGCTGCTGGCCGTGGGGCAGGGCTCCGCGTCGCCCTCCAAGGTCGTGGTCATGCGCTGGAACGGCGGCGGCGACGAGGCCCCCTTCGCCTTCGTCGGCAAGGGCGTGGTGTTCGATACCGGCGGCATCTCGCTCAAGCCCTCGGCGGGGATGGAGGAGATGACCATGGACATGGGCGGCGCCGCCGTCGTCTCCGGCGTCATGCGCGCCCTCGCCCTGCGCAAGGCCAAGGCCAACGTGGTCGGCCTGGTGGGCCTGGTCGAGAACATGCCCGACGGCAAGGCGACGCGCCCCGGCGACATCGTCAAGGCGGCCTCGGGCACGACGATCGAGATCATCAACACCGACGCCGAGGGGCGCCTCGTGCTCGCCGACGTGCTGCATTACGCGCAGGAGCGGTTCCAGCCCACGGGCATGGTCAACCTCGCCACCCTCACCGGCGCGATGATCGTGGCGCTGGGCAACACCACGGCGGGCTATTTCTCCAACTCCGACAAGCTCTCGGCCGAATTCCAGGCCGCCGCGGATGCGGAAGGCGAGGCCGCCTGGCGCCTGCCCATGGGCCCCGCCTATGACAAGCTCATCAAGTCGCGCCTCGCCGACATCAAGAACTCCGCCGGGCGGGCCGCGGGCTCGATCACCGCGGCGCAGTTCCTGAAGCGCTTCGTGAAGGACGAGACGCCCTGGATCCATATCGACATCGCCGGCGTGACCCTGTCGAAGGAGGCGCTGCCGCTGTCGCCCAAAGGGGCCACCGGCTGGGGCGTCATGGCGCTCGACCGGCTGATCCGCGACAAGTTCGAAGGCTGAGGGACGGGGGCCCCGTTCGCGCGGGGCCCCTCTGCGCCATGGGCGAGATCCGGTTCTATCACCTGACCGAAACGGGCCTGGAGCGGGCGCTGCCGCAGCTGCTCCAGGTCTCCCTGTCGCGTGGCTGGAACGTCTGCGTGCGCTTCGGGTCCGAGGAGCGGGCGGCCTGGATGAACGGCCACCTGTGGACCTTCTCGGACGAAAGCTTCCTTCCGCACGGAGGGCCGGGGGACCCGAACCCGGAAGCCCAGCCCGTCTACCTGACGGCGGGGGCGGAGACGCCCAATTCCCCCTACGCGCTGATGATCGCCGACGGCGCCGACGCGACGGTCGAGGAGCTGGGGAAATACGAGCTCGCCTGCGTGCTGTTCGACGCCCGCGACGGGGCGGCGATGCAGGCGGCGCGGGTGAAGTGGAAAGAGGTCACCGGCGCCGGGCTGAAGGCGGTGTACTGGAAGCAGGACGGCGGCAAGTGGACCAAGGCGGCGGAGAGCGGGTGAGCGCCGCGCCGCGCGCCCGCTACTGCGCCCCCACCAGCACCTTCAGCGCGTCGATGATCCGCTCGGTGAAGGCCCCGCAGAGGAAGCCCACCAGCAGCGCCCCGCGCCAGCTGGCCGAAACCTCCATCTTCTTGAACGCGTCGATGTTCTCATAGGCGTTGAAGGCGACCATGGCCAGGATCACGCCCACCAGCCCCTCGGTCGCGAAATGGGTCAGGGCCTGCTTCGGATCCACCGCGGTGATCGCCACGTCCCCGGGCAGCCCGGTCAGGAAGGCCACCGCGCTGCCCAGCAGCGCCGCGAAGATCGCCGTCAGCGACAGCGCGTAGGGCGCGGGGCTGATCACCGCGCGGGCCGAGGCGGATTTCACCTGCAACGCCTCGCTGTCGGTCCCGTAGACCGTCGCCTCGATGTTGAAGCTGTACTTGCGCTGGTTGACGGTGGAGCGGCGGAACCGCAGCACATAGGTGGTGGAGAAGGAGGATTGCGCCTCCACCACCGCGATGGCGCGGCGGCTCTCGGGGGTGTGCATCTCCCCCTCCAGCCGCCGCAGCTGCGCCAGCTTCACGCCGAACAGGTCCGCATAGACCCTCAGCTCCGGCTCGGCGTACTGGCCGAGGGCGATCTCCACGTCCTCGGCATCCGCCACCGACCCGATGGTGTAGCCGAGCGCGCGCAGCCGGTGCTGGACCTGGTCATGGAACGGGTTCGACACCTTGAACAGCGTGGCGGCGACATAGCCGAACAGTTTCGAGACGTTGAAATACGCCTCGCGCACGATTTCGCCGATCACCCGGGCGGCGCGCTTGCGGGTCTCGGCCGAGGCGAGCATCAGCTGGGCGTTGGCGATCTCGGTCAGCTCGGCGCAGAGCGCCTGGTGCTGCGTCGCCAGCGCGTGGGTGGCGAGGTCCTTGGTCTCGGGCAGGGTCGCGCCCTCGGGCAGCACGGGCGAGAGGGCGGCGATGTAGACCGGCGCGTCGGTCGGGTTGTCGAGCACGAAGGTGAAGGCGATCTCGTTCGAGCGCTTGTCGGACGGGTTGCTTTCGATGGCGACGGAAATGCTGGACACGGGCCGGGCCTCCGGGCGCGCAGGACTTGGGAGAACTTGCGCATCTTAGCGCGAATTCTCGGTCCTGTCCTGCGCGCCGTGGCGGATCAGTCCCCGGCCGGATCCCGCAGGAACATCCCCGGGCACCACCAGCTCGCCACCTTCTCGCCGCGCTGGTTGTAGCCCTCGAGGTCGAAGGTGATGATGTGGATGTTCGGCCGCTTGCTCGTCCGCCGGTTCTCCCGCACCGTCGCCACCGCGTGCAGCGTGTCCCCCGGCCGCACCGGGCGCAGCCATTTGACGTCATAGATCCCCGGCGCGCCCTGGCTGGACGGGTTCATCACCGCCATCGACTGCCACATGCGGAACAGGACGCCGAGCGTGTGGAACCCGCTCGCGATCAGCCCGCCATGGATGCTCTCCGCCGCCGCGCCCGCATCCGTGTGGAAGGGCTGCGGGTCGTACTGGAAGGCGAAGTCGATGATCTGTCCTTCGGTCAACGTCATGCCGGGAGAGCGGAATTCCATCCCCGGCTCGAAATCCTCGGCCCACCATTCGCGCTGCATCAGGCGTCCCTCCGGTCCGGCGCGCGCAGGTACATGCCCGGGCCCTTGAAGCTCATCACCTTCACGCCGTCCTGGTTGAACACCTCCCACACCCATTGAACGATGTGCAGGTGCGGGCGGCTGGCCGAGCGGCGGTTGTCGGTCACCGTGATCACGCAGTGGATGGTGTCGTTGGGGCGCACGGGCGCGTGCCACAGCACCTCGTCCATGCCTGGGGAGCCCTGCGAGGACGGGTTGATGACGGCCATCGACTGCCACAGCCGGAACGCCGTGCTCAGCGTCTGGAAGCCCGAGGCGATCAGCCCGCCATAGATCGACGCCTCGGCCGCGGTCTTGTCGAGGTGGAAGGGCTGCGGGTCGTAGCGCATCGCGAAATCGAGGATCTGCGCCTCGGTGATCGTCGCGCCGGGGGTGGTGAAGGTCAGGCCGGGAGTGAAATCCTCGGCCCACCAGGTCTTCGCGCTCATCTGGGGCTCCCTGTTCTCGTGGTTGCGCCCATCCTGCACGACGGGGGCGGCGGCGAAAGGGAATTCCGCAGGCGCCGCGGGGCTGGCCGGGCGGCGGCGGAGCGGGCAGGCTGGGGGCGGGCGCGCAGCGGGGCGCGTGGACGGCGGCCAGAACGGCGGCCAGGACGGCGGCCCGGCGGCGGCCCGGGCGGCGGCGGAACGGGGGGCGGGTGATGACGGATGCTGCGTCGGGGACCGACCTTTCGGCGCTGATCGCCCTGTGGACGGCGCTGAACGCGTCGATGCTGCAGGTCTGGGCGATGATCGCGGCGGGCGCCTTCGCCGCCTGCGCCTTCGCGGTGACTCACCGGCGACTCGGGGCCGCCGCGGACGCGGCCATGACCCTGGGCTACGCGCTCTTCGCGATGGGCATGGGCGCGCTGCTGCGCCACGACCTGGTGATTCTGGCCGAGCTGAAGGCGGCGCATTTCCCGGGCGAGCCGCTGCTGGCCCCGATCCTGCACCATGGCGCGGACTACAGGTGGTCGCTGGCGGCGCACGGGCTGGTCTCGCTCTGCGTCGTCGCCATCATCTGGCGCGAGGCGATCGCCGCGCGGCTGGGCCCGCGGCGCGCCGCGCCGTCACCGGAATGACGCTTTCCCTTGGGCCGGACCCGTGCTAACGGGGCCGCGAATTGTCGTCCCCGCCGCCGACCGGCGCGGGGGCCCAGGCGAAAAGGACGGATACCATGGCTCTCGAGCGCACCTTCTCCATCATCAAGCCCGACGCGACCAAGCGGAACCTGACCGGCGCCATCAACGCCAAGTTCGAGGAAGCGGGCCTGCGCATCGTCGCGCAGAAGCGCATCCAGCTGACCCCCGCGCAGGCCGGCGAGTTCTACGCCGTCCACAAGGAGCGCCCCTTCTACGGCGAGCTGGTCGAGTTCATGTGCTCGGAGCCGATCGTGGCCCAGGTGCTCGAGGGCGAGAACGCCATCGCGAAGAACCGCGAAGTGATGGGCGCCACCAACCCGGCCGAAGCCGCCGAGGGCACCATCCGCAAGGAATTCGCGCTGTCGATCGGCGAGAACTCGGTCCACGGCTCGGACGCCCCCGAGACCGCCGCGGTCGAGATCGCCTTCTTCTTCTCGGGGCTCGAGCTGGTCGGCTGATCGCCGCCGCAGGCGCCTGAAGACGCGAAGGGCCGCCCCGACCGGGGCGGCCCTTCTGCGTTGGGGGGGGCGGAATTCGCCGCGCCCCGGGGGCGGTCACGGACGCCCCGGGGGCGCGGCGTCCCGCCTGCGCCTCAGGGGCGCGACGGGAAGATGCCGACGGTCGCCACGCAGTAGCGCAGCGCCTGGAACGGGTCCTGGGTGCTGAAGGATTGCGAGCCGCCGGCATTGCCCACCGTCACCTGCACCGAGCCGGCGGCCATCGGCGTCAGCCCGTCCCCGTTCCCGGCATAGAAGTTCGAGCGCGCATCGGTGCCCGGGTACATCCCCCCGGGATCGCCGGTCGACACGGCGGCCAGCGCGGCCTGCGGCGTGCCGGTCGCGGTGTGGCTGTGGTTCGGCATCTGCGCGGTGGTGAGCGTGTGCGCGGTGGCGCCGCCCTTGGCCCCCTGGGCGTAGCTGGGCAGGCCCGGCCCGTGGCCCTGTCCGATCGGCGCGCGCCCGCGCAGGTCCGGCAGCCCGAAGGTGGTGCGCCCGTCGCCGCCATACATCGTGCCATAGAGCGAGAACAGCGCCGAGTAGTTGGCGATGGGCAGCAGCTGCCCGGCGGCGTCCATCGTGCCGCGGGGGCAGAAGTTCCAGCCCCCCATGATGATCTGTCCGAGATAGATGTCCGAGGCCTGCGCCTTCGGCGCGCTGAGCGGGACGGCGGCCGCGGCGGCGGCGGTCAGCGCGGCGATGATGATCCTGGTCATGGTGTCCTCCCTGGTCTGCCCGGGGCGGGCGGGGGCCGCGCGGCGGCGCGGCCCGTCCCGGTCCCGGCCGGCCCGCGGGCGAAGAAAATCGCGCCGCGACAGGGCAAGAGGAGCGGGCGCAACTTGAACTGGCGCCGCAACCCCCGCGTCACCGGCAAGATGACGCGATGCTTGTTCTTGCACGGTCACGAAAGCACCGCCCGCGTGACGCGAGCGTGACTCCGGTATCGCAATTTTGCGGGGAGTTCGCCCGGGCATGGCCCGCGCAGGCGCGCGCCGGGACGGGCGGCGGGCCGGGCGGCGGGACGGGCGGAGGGGGGGGCGCCGCGTCAGGCGGTCGGCGCGCGCACGCCGATGGCGTCGAGCGCGGCCTCGAGCCTCAGCCGCGCCTGGTCGTCGGTCAGGGACGCGAGGTCGGGCGCGCGGCGGCGCGTGGCGGCGCCGACGCTGCGCTTGATCGCGTTGAAGCGCTTGCGCAGCTCCTTCTTCTCGGTCGCGCGCGCATCTTTCCAGGGCCGCCCCTGGAGGCCGAGCACCAGCGTGTAGTAGCCGATGAAATGGGGGCGGGCGCCGGAGAGGAGCAGGCGCTTGTACGCCTCATCCGCGCCGAGCTTGCGCAGCGTCTCGGCGTCCCCGATCCCGGCCCGGGCGAAGGAGGCCTCGGCCGCGGGGCCGAGATTGGGGATCGAGGAGACGGGCTCGGACATCGGGCGCTTCCGCGGCAAGGGGCGTGTGCGCGTTATGTTCTCATCCCCCCGGCGCAGGCGCAAGCCTCGCCGGGCCCCCGGCGCAGGCGCAAGGCCCGGCGGGGGCAGGGGGTCACGCCCCGGCCAGCCCCAGCGCGAAGCGGTCGCGGTTGCCCGCGGCAAAGCGGGTCAGCGCCATGGGATAGAGCCGATGCTCCTGCACCAGCACCCTTGCGGCGAGGCTGTCGGCGTCGTCCCCGGCCTTCACCGGCACCACCGCCTGCCCGAGGATCGGCCCGGCGTCGAGCTCGGGGATCACCTCGTGCACCGTGCAGCCATGCACCGCGCAGCCCGCGTCGATGGCGCGCTGGTGGGTGTGCAGCCCGGTGAAGAGCGGCAGCAGCGACGGGTGGATGTTGAGCATCCGACCCGTCCACGCATCCACGAAGCCCGGCGTCAGGATCCGCATGAAGCCCGCGAGGCAGACGAGGTCGACCCCGTGCGCCTCCAGCGCCTTCTGGATCTCGGCCTCGAAAGCCGGGCGGTCCTTGCCGAAGGGGCGGTGGTCGATGGCGGCGGTGGCGACGCCGCGCGCGGCGGCCTTCGCGAGCCCGCCCGCATTCGCGTCGTTCGAGAGCACCAGCGCCGGGGCCGCGGGGGACCCGGATTTCGCCATCTCGTCCAGCAGCGCGACCATGTTGGACCCGCCGCCGGAGATGAAGATGCCGACGCGGCGCATCAGGCGGCGGGCCAGTCGTTCACGTAGGCCACGCCCGGCTCGGCGGTGACGTGGCCGATGCGGTAGACGGTCTCGCCCTCGGCCGTCAGCAGCGCTTCGCAGGCCTCGGCCTGGTCGGCGGGGCAGACGACGCACATGCCGATGCCGCAGTTGAGGGTCCGCAGCGCCTCGGCCGCGGTCATGCCCCCGGCCTCCATCAGCCAGCGGAACTCCGGCAGCGGGGTCCAGGTCGACAGGTCGATCTCGGCGCCGTGGCCGTCGGCGAAGACGCGGGGCAGGTTCTCGGTCAGACCGCCGCCGGTGATATGCGCCAGCGCGCGCACGTGGCCCGCGCGGATCGCGGCCAGCGCCGGCTTGACATAGAGGCGGGTGGGGGTCAGCAGCCCCTCGCCCAGGGTCTGCTGGTCGTTGAACGGCGCGGCGTCGGCCCAGTTCAGCCCCTCGACCTCGGCGATCTTGCGCACGAGGGAGAAGCCGTTGGAATGGATGCCGTCCGAGGCGAGGCCCAGGATCACGTCGCCCGGCTCGGTCGGGGCGGGCAGGGCGGCGCCCCGCTCCATCGCGCCGACGGCGAAGCCGGCCAGGTCGAAATCGCCGGGCGCGTACATGCCCGGCATCTCGGCCGTCTCGCCGCCGATCAGCGCGCAGCCGCTGTCGCGGCAGCCCGCGGCGATGCCCTCGACCACGGTCGCGGCCTCGTCCACCGACAGCTTGCCGGTGGCGAAATAGTCGAGGAAGAACAGCGGCTCGGCGCCTTGGCACACCAGGTCGTTGACGCACATGGCGACAAGGTCGACGCCGACGCCCGAAAGCTCGCCGGTGTCGATGGCGATGCGCAGCTTGGTGCCCACGCCGTCGGTGGCGCCGACCAGGATCGGGTCGGAATAGCCCGCGGCCTTCAGGTCGAACAGCGCGCCGAAGCCGCCGAGCCCGGACATCGTGCCCGGCCGGTCGGTGGCCTTGGCGGCGGGCTTGATCCGGTCCACCAGCTCGTTGCCCGCGTCGATGTCGACGCCGGCGTCGCGATAGGTGATGCCGTTTCTGCTGGCCATGGCGGGTCTCCGTGCTGCGGGCGCGAAAAGGAATGCGAGTCTGGCGGCCCCTTTGCCACAACCCGCGCCGATGCGCCATGGTGGATCGCGCCGCGGGGGGACGCGCCGGGGCAGGGTCGCCCGAAGCGGCGCGGGCGGCAAGGGCCTCGGCCCCGGGCCGCCCGCCCGCCCGCGCGAAGGCGCGCGCGCCTTCGCGCCGCGTCCGGGCGCCGCGTCAGCCCCTGCGTCAGGGCCCTGCGTCGGGGCCCTGCGTCGGGGCGCGGCGTCAGAGAACCGGGCCGAAGGGCGCGTTCTTCATCAGCGTCACCTCCTGGCTGTTCAGCAGCGGGCGGATCTGCTTCGCGAAACCGATGAAGGCGGGGAAGGCGTAGATCTTCTCCCAGAACGCCCGGCGTTCCACGTCGTCCTCGAATTTCCAGATATGCACCAGCCGGTGCAGCGCGCCGGTGTCGGTGATGAAATAGCCCATGCAGTGATCCGCGAGCCCCGCGGCCTCGAAGGCGGGCCAGCCCTCGTCCTGGTAAAGCTTGATCGCGGTCGGCATCTCGCCGGTGCGCACCTGGTAGACGCGCTGTTCATAGAGCGGCATCGCCGTCCCTCCCTGTTGATTCTTCCGTCCCCGGCGGCTGCGGCGCCGACCGATGCGGGCGCCGACCCTAACCCCCTGCAAGGCAAGGTTGAAAGACCCCAAGTCATCCGGCCCGGATCGCCGGAGACTCTGGCAGGCGGCGCGGGCGCAGGCTAGGATTTCTCGGCCCCCCGAAGTTTGCGTCCCCCTCGCACGCGCTGGAGTTCCGGCCGCCATGTCCCCGATCGAGATCACCGTGCAGGCCCTTGTCGACGCGCCTGCCGAGCGCACCTGGCATTTTTACACCGACCCCGCGCATGTCCTGCGCTGGAGCGCGCCGCATGAAGGCCTGCGCTGCACGCGCGCGAAAACCGAGCTGCGCCCCGGCGGCCGCCATGTCGGCCGGTTCGAGGCGCTGGACGGCTCCTACACCTATGATTACGGCGGCGACGTCATCGCCGTGCAGGCCCCGCGGCGGCTGGCCATCGCCCTCGATGACGGCATCTCGATGGAGACGCGCCTGCAGCCCGACGGCGCCCGCACCTGGGTGACCACGGTGTTTCACGGCGCGCCCGAGGTGGAGCAGGGGATGCAAAGATCCCTGTGGCAGGCGGTGCTGGACAATTTCCGCGACTACGTGGCCGCGCGGCAGGCCGAGGCGAAGGCGCTGGCCGACAGCCGCGCCGAGGCCGCGCGGCGCAGCGAGGCGGCCCGCCGCGGACGCTGAGGGCGCGGCGCGTTCGCGGCCGGCGCCCCGGCGGCAGGCGCCGCGCGCCCGGGCGGGCGCCGGTGGGGGAGTCGCGGCGCCGGTCCGTGCCGTCATCGCCTCCCGCGGCCCCGTCGCCCTCCCCGGGAAAACGCGGAACGCCGCCGTCCCGGCCCGGGGCGGCGGCGTTCGCGGCAGGGGGCGCGCCCGCGATCTCGTCCGTGGCCGCCGCCCGCGCCCAGTGCAGGCGTTCAGTTCAGGCGTTCAGGCCAGGCGCCCAGTTCAGGCGTTCAGGCCAGGCGCCCAGTTCAGGCGTTCAGGCCAGGCGCCCAGTTCAGGCGTTCAGGCCAGTCGCCCAGTCCTGGCGTTCAGGCCAGGCGGACGGGCAGGCTGATCGGCCCGCGGAAGCCGAAGCCGTACCACGGCACCTCGCCCTCGATCTTCATGTTCGGGAACCGCTCGAACAGCAGCGGCAGCATGATGTTGCCCAGCATCCGCCGCGCCACGTGGGTGCCCTGGCAGAAATGCGGGCCGTTGCCGAAGGCCTGGTGCGGGGCCTTCTTGCGCATCACGTTGAACTCCTCCGAGTCGTCGCCGTAGATCTCCTCGTCCCGGCAGGCGCTGGCCTGCACGGTCATCACCGTCTCGCCCTTGGGGATGAAGAAGCCGCGGATCTCGGTGTCCTCGGTCGCCCGGCGGGAGGAGACCTGGATGGGGGCCACCCAGCGCACGCCCTCTTCGAACGCGTCCACCCATTTCTCGTTCTCGCGCACGTAAGCCAGCTGGTCGGGGTTCGCCAGCAGCCCGTAGACGATGGTGCACAGCGCGTCGCGCGGCTCGTTCAGCCCGCCGCCGACGGCGATCTTGATGTTGGAATAGATCTGCGATCTCGGGATCGGGTCCTCGGCGTTGACCATGACCGAGAGGGCCGAGGGCCCCTTCTCGACCAGGTGCTTTTCAACGGCCCGGTCGAAGAGCGGGTTCATCTCGGCATTGGCGCGGTCCGAGATGTCGAACAGCTCCTTCTTCCAGCCGAAATTCCCCGCCCCGTCGATCAGCGCCTGGGACCAGAAGCGCATCTGCTCGTCGGTCGCCTCCTCGATCCCCAGCAGCACCGCGAGGGCGCGGGCGGCGACGGGGGCGGCGAGGGCGTCGAACAGGTCCACCACCTCGCCCTTCGGCAGGCGGTCGAGGTACTCCTCGGCGATCTTCTGATAGGCCGGGGCCCATTCGCCCATGATGCATTTCGGCATGAAGGCGGGCTGCATGGCGCCGCGTTCGCGCGCGTGCTCCTCGCCGTCCTTGCGCATCAGGGTGTGGGCCTGGAAGGCGGGCTTCATCGGGGTGTTGGGGTCGTCCGAGCTGAACAGCTGCGGGCGGTCCTTCACCCACTTGGTGTCGGCGGCCTTGGTCAGCATGGTGCGCTTGACCGCCTCGACCCGCAGCACCGGGCTTTCGGCGCGCAGGCGCTTGTAGATCGGGTAGGGATCCACGTGCAGCTGGTCGAGCGTGATCGAGGTGTCGACGGGCGCGTCCGTCCGTTCGGCGATGGCCATGGCGTATCCTCCCATGGGCCCGGCCGCGCGGCTCTCCCGAAGCCGCGGGCGCACGGGGCCCGATACCATGGCGCAACCATGGCGGAAGGCGGGTTGACTTGTCAACACCTGCGCGGGGCGGACCGGGGCGCAGGCCAGAGCGGAAGGCCGGAGCGCGCTCAGTCCCCCTCCGGCGCCGGCGGATCCCCGGCGGCGGCGAGGGGGTCCTCCGTCACGTCCTCCTGCGCCGGGGGCAGGCCGAGCGCGGCGCGGAAGCCGTCGATGGCCTCGCGCGTGTGGGGGGCCATCTCGGCGATGGGGCCGGGCACGTATTGCACCGTGGCGGCGGCCAGCTCGCGCGCCGCGCGGTCGGGCAGCAGGTCGGGCAGGGTGGCGACGGCGTCTTCCGGCGCGAAGGTGGCGACCAGGGTCTGCTCGTGGATGATCCGCGCGCGGCGGTCCATGTCGAGGTCCCGGAACGGCGCGTCGCGCGTCAGCACCCGGCTCGAGCGTTCCAGGCGGTCGCGGCGGACCGAGCCGCGGCTGTCGGCCAGCAGCACCAGCATGCGGATCACCGCCTCCTCGAAGCCGCCCTGGCGGATGCGCTGCAACGCGGCCTGCACCACGGGCAGGGCGCGCAGCTCCTCGTGCGACAGCAGCGGGCGGCGGGGCGCGTGGCCGGCCCCGAAGGCGCGGGCCCAGAGCGTGCTCCACATCGCGTAGAAAGTCCATTCATAGGCCGCGTCGCGCAGGTCGCGGCCGAAATCCATCCACTGCTCCACCGCGTCGGCGGCGAGGGTTTCCGCCGCCCGCCAGGGGTTGTTGGCCGGGGTGACGGGGGCCTCGCCCGCCGCCGCCCGCCCCTCGCGCCGCCCGCGCACGGCGCCGGCCAGCGCCGCGGCCCCGGTCAGCGCCGGGTTGCGCGAGCTGAGCGCGGCGCGCGAGGCCCGCATCGGGTGCCGCTCGCGCAGCTTCTCGCCGATCTCGGGCGTCACCAGCGCGCGGATCACCGGGCGCAGGGTCAGGTCGTAAAGCTCGGCCTGAAGCTCCGAGGCGCGGGCGACGGCGGCGAAGGGGGCCTCGTCCTCGCGCCCATCATCCAGCGCCTCGATGTCCGTCAGTTTGCGCTCGTGGAAGCTGACGAGGAAGCGTTTCTCCAGCCCCTCGCCCGAGGTCTCGTCGATCTTCATCTCGTAAAGGCCCGGCGCCAGCGCCTCGATGGTCTTCATCGTGGTCGCCATCTGCGCGTGTTCCTTGCGCGCGATCGACGACGACACGAAGATCCCGAGATGCCCGACGTCTTCATGCACCATGTAGAGGATGCGCTGGCCGCGGATGCGGATCTCCTCCTCGTCCCCATAGGCATCGAGAATCCAGTTCAGCGCCTGCTGCGGCGGGGTGATGTTGTCGCCATGGCTGGCGAAGACGATCACCGGGGCCTGCACGGACTTGATGTCGATGGGCAGGCCGGGTTCGAGCTGCGCGATGTTGCGCGAGAGGCGATTGCCGACGAAGAGCTCCTCGACGATCCAGCGGATCTCTTCCCCGTTCATCAGGAAGAATCCGCCCCACCAGCGCTCGAACTCCAGGAACCGGGCGCGCTGCCCGTCCGGGTCGGCGAAGAGGTCGTAGTACTTTCGGAACCAGGACCGCGCGGGGTTCAGAAGCTCGAAATTCTGCACCAGGTCCGCGCCGTCGAAGATCCCGCCCCCTAGGTCGGCGCGCAGCATCGGCACCCAGGTCCCGCCCAGCACGCCGCCATTGTAGCGCATCGGGTTCTCGCCCACGAGGCCGGCCCAGGGCGCCACCGGCGCGCCGTTGAGGACCACGGGGCCGGTGAGGTCGGGGTTGGTCGCCGCCAGCACCAGCGTCGCCCAGCCGCCCTGGCAATTGCCGATGATCGCGGGGGCGGAGCTGTCCGGGTGGCGGCGCATCACCTCGCGCACGAAGGCGGCCTCGGCGCGGGCGACGTCGGCGATGGTCTGCCCCGGCTCGGGGCGGCGGCGGAACGAGACGAAATACACCGCCCGCCCCTCGGCCAGCGCCACGCCCACCTGGCTGTCGGTCTTGAAGCCGCCGATCCCGGGGCCATGGCCCGCGCGCGGGTCGATGATGATGTAGGGGCGGCGGGCCGCGATGATCTCCACCCCCTCGGGGGGCAGGATGCGCAGAAGCTCATAATTGCAGGGGCGCGGCAGGTCGGCGCCGTCCATGATCCGCTCGAACGCGTAGGCCAGGACGGGCGGGCAGTCGGCGGCCTCGTGCGCGCTCACCACGTCGCCCCGCTCGCGCAGGATGTCGAGGGTGAGGACCGCGCGCTCGGCCGCGTCGCGCAGATAGGCGTGGAGGGCGTCCACCACCGGCGCGGGCCCGTCGGCGGGCTTCGGGGCTGCGGCGCGGGCGCGGTCCATGGCGGCGGTGGCGCGGGCGTGGTGGCTGGCGGCGATGCTTCCGGCCTGGCGCGAGGCGGCGCGCAGCATCAGCCCGGCGCCGGTGGCGGCGGCCTCGGCATGTTCCGCGGCCCCGCGCATCCGCGCGTCATGGGCGGCGAGAAGGTCGGGCAGGTCGGGCAGGGCGAAGGCGCCCTCGGCACGGCGTTCGGACATCTCGGGTCCCCTTGATGCGGGCGGTCGGGCGTCGTCGGCGGCCCGAATGGGAAGCCGGGGGGGGCGGCGTGGCGCGCGGGGGGCGGCGCCCCCTCAGCCCACCACCGCGTAGCCGCCGTCGATCAGGTGCACGCCGCCGGTGACGTTGCGCGCCTGGGGCGAGGCGAGGAAGGCGCAGAAGGCGCCCACGTCCTCGATGGTCGAGAGGTGATGGGTCGGGGCCTGCGCCGCCGCCTTCTCCAGCAGCTCGTCGAAGGCGGTCAGCCCCGAGGCGGCGCGGGTCTTCAGCGGCCCCGGCGAGAGGGCGTTGACGGTGATCCCCTTCGGCCCCAGCTCGGCCGCCGCATAGCGCACCGAGGCTTCGAGCGCCGCCTTCACCGGGCCCATCATGTTGTAATTCTTCACCGCCCGGTCGGCCCCCAGATAGCTGACCGTCATGCAGGCGCCGCCATCTTCCATCAGCGGCTCGGCCGCCTTGATGAGGCGCAGGAAGGAGTGGACCGAGACGTCCATCGCCTGGGTCCAGCCCTCGACCGAGCAATCGACCACCCGCCCGTGCAGGTCCGCGGCGGGCGCGAAGGCGATGGAATGCAGAAGGGTGTCGAGGCGGCCCCATTTCGCGTCGATCTCGGCGAACACCGCCGCCACCTGCTCGGGCTGCGTGACGTCCATCGGCATGTAGATCCGGGCGCCGATCTCCTCGGCCAGCGGGTCGACCCATTTGCGGGTCTTCTCGTTGACGAATGTCAGGGCGATCTCGGCCCCGGCGGCCTTCAGCGCCTTCGCGCAGCCCCAGGCGATGGAGTGCTCGTTCGCGACGCCGACGATGAGCGCCTTGGTTCCGTTGAGGTCGGGCATGGCGGCTTCTCCTTCCTGGCGTGCGGCGCGGGGGGCGGCGGGCGGCCCGACTCGCGCGGCGAGGCAGCAATCACCTTGCATTGCAGCATGATCTTGCGACGCCTGCATGAACGAAGGCGGGGGCAGGCGCCCGGGGCGCGCATGTCCGCCATGCGGACGCCCGGCTTGCGTTCCCGCGCCGGTTGCAGCCGCCTTTCGCCGCGCAGGGCGGTGCGCGCATCCGGGCGTCTGCGCGGGCCGTCGCGATCCGGGGCCGATCCGCGCTTGACGCCGCGGCGGCGGGCGTGGCCTCATCGCCGCCCCCAGACCTTTCCGGCCCATGCAGGCCGCGCCCGGAGCGCCCGATGACCAAGACCATCTACATCCTCAACGGCCCCAACCTGAACCTGCTGGGCAAGCGCCAGCCGGAGATCTACGGGGCCGACACGCTCGAGGACGTGGAGGCGAACTGCCGCCGCCTGCTGCCCGGGGGGTACGACCTGCGCCTTCTGCAGTCGAACTGGGAGGGGCAGATCGTCGACTGGATCCACGAGGCGCGCGAGGAGGCCTGCGGGATCGTCATCAACCCCGCGGCGCTGACGCATACCTCGGTGGCCGTGCTCGATGCGCTCAACACCTTCGAGGGGCCGGTGATCGAGGTCCATATCTCCCAGGTCCACAAGCGCGAGGCGTTCCGCCACCATTCCTATGTCTCGATGCGCGCCGACGGGGTGATCGCCGGGCTGGGGATCGAGGGCTACGAGGCGGGCGTGCGGCGCGTGATCTCGCTGACCGCATGAGCGGGGCGGGGGAAAGGGAGGTTCCCCGCGGCCCCTCGCGCGGGGCGCGGCCGCGGATCGCGGTGGTCGGCGCCGGGTTGGTCGGGCGGCGGCACGCGGACGCGGTGCTGGCCTCGGGCGCGGCGGAGCTTTCGTGCATCGTCGACCCGGCCCCCGCGGGCCGCGCCTTCGCCGCCGGGATCGGCGCGCCCTGGCGCATGGCGCTGGACGAATTGCTCGAGGAGGACCGGCCCGACGGCGTGATCCTCGCCACCCCCAACGCGGCGCATTTCGACGGCGCCATGGCCTGCATCGCGGCGGGCCTGCCCACGCTGGTGGAGAAGCCGATCTGCGACGACCTCGCGGACGCCCGCGCGCTGGTCGAGGCCGCCGAGGCCGCATCCGTCCCCCTGCTGACCGGCCATCACCGGCGCCACAACCCGCTGATCTCGGCCGCCAAGGCGAGCCTTGAAGCGGGCGAGGTGGGCCGCATCCTCGCCGTGACCGCGATGTTCTGGCTGCGCAAGCCCGACGGGTATTTCGAGACGGAGTGGCGGCGGCGCGAGGGCGCGGGGCCGGTGCACCTGAACCTCTCCCACGACATCGACCTGCTGCGCTGGCTGGTCGGAGAGGTGGAGACGGTGGTGGCGATGGAGGCCCGCATCGCCCGCGGCCACGGGGCCGAGGACACGGCGACGGCGCTCCTGCGCTTCGCCAATGGCGCGCTCGGCACCGTCACCATCTCCGACGCGATCCCCGCGCCCTGGAGCTGGGAGATGACCTCGGGCGAGAACCCCGCCTATCCGCAGACGGACCAGAGCTGCTACCTGATCGGCGGCGAGCGGGGGGCGCTGGACCTGCCGCGCAACCGGCTCTGGCGACATGAAGGGCCGGAGCAGTCCTGGTGGGCCCCCATCGCCGCCCGCGTCGCCCCGGTCCCCCAGGCCGACCCGCTGGTGCGCCAGGCGAAACATTTCGCCGAGGTGATCCGCGGCGACGCCGTCCCGCTGGTCTCGGGGCGCGAGGGGCTGCGGACGCTCGAGGTGGTGGACGCGATCAAGCGGGCGGCGGGGTCCGGCGGGGCGGTGCAGCTCGGTTGAGGGGCCTCAGTCGCGGACCACCTCGCCCAGCCGCCCCTCGGCCCAGCGCTCCATCCGGTCGGCGAGGACCGAGGCGAGCAGGTAGAGGGTGACGGACATCACCCCCACCGTGATGACCGCGGCGAACAGGAGATCCGTCTTCACCCGCCCGTTGGCGAGCAGCATGAGATACCCCAGCCCCCGCCCCGCGCCGACCCATTCGCCGATCACCGCCCCCAGCGGCGCATAGACCGCGGCCAGCCGCAGGCCCGAGCCGAGCCCAGGCAGCGCCGCGGGGATCTTCAGCCGCCACAGTACGGCGCGCTCGGACGCGCCCATCACCCGCGCCATGTCGAGAAGCGCGGGCGGCGTGCGCGTCAGCCCGTCATAGAAGGCCGAGGTGACGGGGAAGAAGATGAACAGCACCGCCATGGTGATCTTCGGCGCCGCCCCGAACCCCATCCACAGCGTGAGCAGCGGCGCCAGCGCGAAGAACGGCAGCGCCTGGCTGAACACGAGGATCGGGCGCAGCACGATCCGCCCCGCGCTTGACTGCGCCAGCAGCAGCGCTGTCGCGGCCCCGAAGCCGAGGCCCAGCGCCAGCCCCGCGGCCACCTCGGCCAGCGTGTAGACCGCGTGTTCCGCGATCAGGGCGCGCGACTTCCAGAAGGTCTCGGCCACCAGGTCCGGGCCGGGCAGGATGAAGCGCTTCACCCCCGTCAGCTCCACCGCCAGCGCCCAGGCGGCGAGCAACACGGCGGCGGAGATCAGCGCGTTGCGCAGGCCGGTGAGGCGTTTGAACCCGCTCATGCCGCGCCCTCCCGCAGGCGGCGCAGCAGGGCGCCCTGCATCGACAGGGTCGCGGCGTCGTCCACCGCCCGCGGCGGCGCGCCGGGGGGCGGGGCGATGGCCTCGAGGCCCCGCTCCTCCATCACCGCGATCACGTCGCCCATGCGGGCGGCCTCGGCCGGGTCATGGGTGACCAGAAGGACCGTGCGGCCACTCAGGGTCTCCGCCGCCAGCTCCTGCACCTCGGCGCGGGTGCGGGCGTCGAGGGCGCTGAACGGCTCGTCCAGAAGCACCACGGGGCGGTCCTCCATCAGCGTGCGGGCGATGGCGACGCGCTGGCGCTGGCCGCCCGACAGGGCCGCTGGGCGGCGGGCTTCGAAGCCCGAGAGGCCGACGCGGGACAGAAGCGCCCGGGCGCGCGCCCGGTCCGGCGCCTCGCCGCGCAGGCGGGCGCCGATCAGCACGTTGTCGAGCGCCGAGGCCCAGGGCAGCAGCGTGTCGGCCTGGGACATCCAGGCGGTGCGGCCCGCGAGGGGGGCGCCGTCATCGGCCTCGACCGCGCCGTCGAAGTCGACATGGGCGGGCAGCCCGGCGATCAGGCGCAGAAGGGTGGACTTGCCGACGCCCGAGGGCCCCAGCAGGCAGGTCCAGCGCCCGCCGGGGATGTGCAGCGACAGCGGCCCGAACAGCGGCGCGCCGCCCGTGCGGGCCGTGCCCTCGATCCGCAGGCCGGGCGCGCAGGTTCCATGCGCCGCCGCTGCACCCGTCACGGCTGCAGCCCCATGTCCCAGAACGCGGCCTCAAGCTTTGTGGCCATGTCGAACCGGGCCTGCAGCTGCGCGGCCCGCGGGCTCGCCTCCCATTCCCCGAGCCGCCGCGCCAGCGCGCCGTCCAGAAGCGCGCCCATGTCCCGGCACACCTGCTGGTATTCCTCGCCGCCATAGACGTCGATCCAGCCCGCATAGGCGTCCGAGGTCTTCGTGGCCGAGAGCCGCGCACCGATCTCTCCATACCCCAGCACGCAGGGCGCCAGCGCGCAGAGCAGGTCGAGGAAGTCCCCTGAATACCCGGCCTCGAGCACATAGCGCGTATAGGCGAGGTTCTCGGGCCGCTCGGCCGTCGCTTCCAGCGCCGCGGCGGAGATGCCCGCCGCGGCGCAGGTCTCGATATGCAGGGCCATCTCGTGGTTAACCAGCGCGTCCAGCGTGGCGGCGCAGTGCTTCATCTCCTCCAGCGTCCCGGCCTTGGCCGCGGCCAGGCCCCAGGCGCGGGAGAAGTGGATCAGGAACACGTAATCCTGCGCGAGGTAGTGGAGGAACGCCGCCCGCGGCAGCGTCCCGTCCCCCAGCCCGCGCACGAAGGCGTGATCGGCATAGGCCCCCCACGCCTCGCCCGCCCCCGCGCGCAGCCGCTCGAAGGCCTCGCCGTATTCGGGCGCGGGCCTCATTTCGCGCCCGGGTCGATGGCGAGGGCGGAGACCGGGTTCACCGAGGGCACCAGCCCGGCGCCGTGCAGGAATTCCTCGAACCGCACGTAGCGCCCCTCGTCCAGCGCGGCGGGACGCAGGGCGAAGCGGGGCAGGGTGTCGACCCAGGCCTTGGCGTTCAGCTCGTCCTGCAGCTCGGGCGAGGTGCCGGAGAAGATCTCCCAGCTTTCCTCGGGGTGGTTGACGATGAACTGGGTCGCCTTCTCGGTCGCCGCGAGGAAGCGGTTGGCGGCGTCCATGTCCACGGTTTCCACGTTGGCGACGTAGATAAGCTCGTCATAGGCCGGAAGGCCTTCCTCCTCGAGGTAGAAGCAGCGGCCCTCGACGCCCTCGATCTCCATCTGGTTGAGCTCGAAATTGCGGAAGGCGCCGATCACGGCGTCGACCTGGCCGGACATGATCGAGGGGGAGAGCGACCAGTTGACGTTCACCAGCTCGATATCTTCGACGCCGAAGCCATGGGGGTTCAGGACGGCGCCGAGCAGCGCCTCCTCGACGCCCGCGACGGAATATCCGATCTTCTTGCCCTTGAGGTCGGCGGGGGACTCGTAGCCGCTGTCCGCCAGCACCAGCAGGCAGTTCAGCGGCGTCGCCACCAGCGTGCCGATGCGCTTGAGGGGCAGGCCTTCATGCACCTGGAGGTGCAGCTGCGGCTGGTAGGACACGGCGATGTCCGCGCGCCCCGCGGCGGCGAGCTTGGGCGGGTCCGAGGGGTCGGCGGGGGCGATCACCTCGACCTCGAGGCCCGCTTCCGCGAAATACCCGTTCTCCTGCGCGATGATGATCGGGCCGTGATCGGGGTTCACGAACCAGTCCAGCATCAGCGTGATCTTGTCGGCCGAGAAGGCGGGGGTGGCGGCGAGCGCGAGGGCCGCGGCGGCGGTCAGGGTCTGTTTCATGCGGGGGTCTCTTGCTTCACTGGTCGCCCATGGCGACGAGGTGGATGGGGCCGCGCCAATGCGGCGCGAGGGTTTCTGCGGCGCGCCAGGAGCGCAGGCCGCTGCGGCACAGAAGGGCGAGGGGCCTTTGCGGGTCCTCGGCTTCCAGCGCCGCGGGAAGGGTTTCGGGGGCTATGCGGATTGCGCCGGGGAGGAGGGTCGGGGCCTCGTCCTCGGGGCGCAGTTCGATGGCGAGGGCGCCGGGGGGCAGGGCCGAGGGCGCGGCGAAGGGGAAGGCGGTTTCCGGCTCCGGCGCGCGGGCGAAGGACATCGACGTGAAGCGCATCGCCGCGCCGTCGAAACCGGTGAGGCGGCCGAGCGGGGAGGGTGAGGCCCCCAGGATCAGCGCCAGCGCGATCTGCGCCTGGAGCGCGCCGATGGCAGCCACGACGGGCGGCAGCACGCCCGCGGTGGCGCAGGACCCGGTGACGCCCGAGGCGTCGGGGAACAGCGCCCGCAAGCTCGGCGCCCCGCCGCAGAACGCCCCCGCCTGGCCCGACAGGCCGAGGGCTGCGCCATAGACCAGCGGCTTGCCCGCAGCAAAGCAGGCGTCCGAGAGGGTGTAGCTCAGCGCCAGGCTGTCGCCGCAGTCGAGGGCCATGTCGGCCTGGGCGAGCGCGCCGATCTCCGCCGGGGTGAAGGCGGCCACGCGCGAGGTGATTTCCACCTCGGGGTTCAGCGCCCGCAGGCGGTCCGCGGCGGCCTCGGCCTTGGGGCGGCCGATGTCCTCCATGGTGAAAAGGGTCTGGCGGTGGAGGTTGTGGACCTCCACCACGTCCGGGTCCCAGAGCTCGACATGCCCCACCCCCGCGCCGGCCAGCGAGGGCAGCGCGGCGCAGCCGAGCCCGCCCGCGCCCGCCACCAGCAGGCGCGCGGCGCGGATCCGTCCCTGCCCGGGGGCGCCGACCCCCGGCAGGATCTCCTGCCTCGCGTAGCGGTTCACGACGACAGCAGCCAGTCGCGCACGCGCGCCTCGGGGTCGTCCCGCAGGGTGATGTCGGTGACGGCCGAGATCACGTCGGCGCCCGCGGCGCGCACGCCCTCGGCGCGCTCCACCGACATGCCGCCGATGCCGACGAGGGGCAGATCGCCCAGAAGCTCCCGCCACTCCGCGACCTTCTCGAGCCCCTGTTCGTGCCATTTCATCTTCTTGAGGATGGTCGGATAGACCGGCCCCAGCGCCACGTAATCGGGCTGGTGCGACAGCGCCCGGTCCAGCTCCGCCCGGTCATGGGTGGACAGGCCGAGCTTGATTCCGGCGGCCTTGATGGCGGGAACGTCGGCGTCGTCCAGATCCTCCTGCCCGAGATGCACCCAGGGGGCGCCGAGCTCGATGGCCAGGCGCCAGTGGTCGTTCACCACCAGCTGCGCGCCATGCTCGCGGCACAGCTCCAGCCCGCGGGAAAGCTCGGCCCGAAGAGTCGCCTCGGGCACGTCCTTGATCCGCAGCTGCACGAAGCTGACCCCGAGGGGCAGCATCCGCGCCAGCCAGTCGGCGGAATCAAAGATCGGATAGAAGCGCGAGGGGATGCCGCGGCGCTTCAGCTGCCCGGCGGAGAGGCGGGGGGTGGGTTCGTCTTCGCGGATCATGACAGGAACGCCTTTCCGATGACGGGGGTGGAGGGGGCGGCCATGTCGCGCGGCTCCATCGGGTCGGCCTGGAACGCCAGCGCCCCGGCCTCGGCCGCCATCGCCATGGCGCGGGCCATCTGCGCCGGATCCCCGGCCTTGGCCACGGCGGTGTTCAGCAGCACCGCGTCGAAGCCCAGCTCCATCGCCCGGGCGGCGTGGGACGGGAGGCCGATCCCGGCATCCACCACCAGGGGGGTGTCGGGGAAATGCGCCCGCATCGCCCGCAGCCCGTGCTCGTCATTCAGGCCAAGGCCCGAGCCGATGGGCGCGCCCCAGGGCATCAGCACCTCGCAGCCCGCATCCAGAAGCCGCTCGGCGGCCACCAGGTCCTGGGTGGTGTAGGGGAACACCTTGAACCCCTCGGCCGACAGGGTCGCGGCGGCGTCCACCAGCGCGAAGAGGTCGGGCTGAAGCGTGTCCAGCTCCCCGATCACCTCGAGCTTGATCCAGTCGGTCCCGAACACCTCGCGCGCCATGCGGGCGGTGGTGACGGCCTCTTTCGCCGTGTGGCAGCCGGCGGTGTTGGGCAGGATCTTCACGCCAAGGTCCCGCACCAGGTCCCAGAACGCCTGTCCCGCGCGCCCGGCGCCGGATTCGCGGCGCAGCGACACGGTGGCGACCGAGGCGCCGGACGCGCGGAACGCCTCGGCCAGGATCGCCGGAGAGGGGTATTGCGCGGTCCCCAGCATCAGGGGGGAGGCGAGGGTTTCGCCGTAGAAGGATCGCATGGGCGGGCCTTTCGGGGGTGTCTGGCGGGGAGGGCGGCGGCGCCTGGGCGCCTCAGCCGCCCTGCATGGGGGCGAGGACTTCGAGCCGGTCGCCGTCCTTCAGCGCGGTCTCGGCGCGCTGGGCGGCGGGGATGAACTCCTCGTTGAGGGCGGTGGCGACCTTGGCGCCGCCGAGGCCCTCGGCCTCGAGCAGGGCGCCGACCGTGGCGGCCTCGGTCTCGAGCGGATCGCCGTTAAGCAGGATGCGCATGGGGGGCCTCCTTCGGGGCGGGGTGGTCCATGAATTCAGGGGTCGCGCCGTCCAGCAGGTGGTCCGCGACCTGGGCGGCGAGGGCGGGGGCGAGCAGGAACCCGTGCCGGTGCAGCCCGTTGGCGTGCAGCCGCCCCCCGGCGCGGCGGATGCGCGGCAGGTTGTCGGGGAAGGCGGGGCGGGCGTCGACGCCGGTCTCGAGGATCTCGGCCTCGCCGAAGCCCGGGTGGATGGCATAGGCGGCCGACAGCATCTCCAGCGCCGAGCGCACGGTGAAGCGCCCGGCGGCCTCGGCCTCGATCATCGTGGCGCCGAGCATGTAGATCCCATCCCCCCGCGGCACGACATAGAGCGGGATGCGCGGGTGCAGCATCCGCACCGGGCGGGTGAGGTTCAGGTCGGGGCAATGCAGCACCAGCATCTCGCCCTTCACCCCGCGCAGGTCCGGGAGGGCGTCCCGGGCGCCGAGGCCGCGGCAGTCGATGACCCCGGGGCCTTGAAGGGTGTCAGGCGCCTCCGTCCGCTCGATCTCCACGCCCTTGTCGGCCAGCCCGCGCACCAGCGCGGCCAGCGCGCCCCGGGGCGACAGGTGGGCTTCGTCTTCGAAGAACAGCCCGGCGGGGAAGCGGCCCTCGAGGTCGGGCTCGAGCGCGGCGATCCCGGGCGCGGCGATCTCCTCGAAGCCCTCGGTGCGGCGGGCGAAGCGGCGCAGCTCGGCCCGGTCGCGGCCCGGGGCGACCACCAGCGTGCCGCGCGTGGTCACGCCCCCCGCGTGGCGCGCCCACCAGTCGGCGGCGCCTCGCCCGAGGCGCAGGACGGGTTCTTCGGCGTTCTCGAACTCGCAGAACGGGGCCAGCATCCCCCCGGCCCACCAGGAGCAATGGTGCGGCCCCGGCGCCCCGGCGCGGTCGAGCACGCGCACGGCGGCGCCGCGGGCGGTCAGCTCGGTCGCGACGGCGAGGCCAGCGACCCCGGCGCCGATGACGACGTATTCAGTCATCCTCGCCGTCCCGCCTGGGTCCGGGGGCGGCGCCCGGGGGCGCGAAGGCGGCGAGGTCGACGGGCGGGGGCAGGTCCTCGATCACCGTTTTCGGGACCGGCCGGCCGATGGCGTCGCGGTCCGCCGCGGGGGCGTGGGGCGCGAAGACATGGGGGTCGGCGGGCGGCGGCAGGTCCCCGAACCCCGTACTGGCCCCCGTGCTGGCCCCCGTCCCGGGCGCGGCCTGGCCGGCGGCGGCGCGGCGGGCGGCTGGGGGCGCCTCCCACCGCACCACGGAATCGGCGGCCTCGCGCAGGGTCTTGGGCACCTCGCGCGGGGCGGCGCCGCCCGCCTCGCGCGCGGGCCAGAGGGCGTGGAAATGGTGCACCGGCCCGTGCCCCGCGCCGATGCCGAGCCCGTCGGCCCCGCGGATCGCGGCATGGAGCCAGACATGCGCCTCCTCCACCGCGCGGGCCAGCGGCAGGCCCTTGGCCAGCCCCGCGGCGATGGCGGAGGACAGCGAGCAGCCGGTGCCATGGGTGTTGCGCGTCTCGATCCGCGGGGCGGAATAGGCCTGCACCCCGCGCGGGGTCACCAGCAGGTCGACGCAGGTCGGCCCGGCGGCGTGGCCGCCCTTCATCAGCACCGCGCCCGCGCCTTTCTCCAGCAGCGCCGCGCCCTGGGCGGCCATTTCCTGCGCGTCGCGCGCGGGGCGCACGCCCAGCAGGCGCGCCGCCTCGGGCAGGTTGGGCGTCAGCAGCGCCGCGCGGGGCAGCAGCTTTTCGGCCAGCGCCGCCACCGCGTCGTCGGGCAGCAGCGCGTCGCCCGACTTGGCGATCATCACCGGGTCGAGCACGATCGGCGCCTCGATCCCCTCCAGCGCCCCGGCCACCGCTTCGATGACCGAGGGGCCGCCGAGCATCCCGATCTTCACCGCGGCCGGGGGCATGTCGGCGCGGATGGCGGCGACCTGGGCGGCGATGGTGGCCTCGGGGACCGGGTGGATGTCGGTGACGGCGACGGTGTTCTGCGCGGTGATCGCGGTGATCACCGTCGCGCCGTAGACCCCGAGGGCCGAGAACGCCTTCAGGTCGGCCTGGATGCCTGCGCCGCCGCCGCTGTCGGAGCCGGCGATGGAGAGGGCGATCGGGATCATGTCTCGCTCCTTGGTCTCGGCCCGGGAAGGGACGACGGAGCGGGGAGCGGGGGCGCGCGGCGGCGGCTCGCAGCCCTTTCGCCGGGCCGGCCGCGGTCGCGTCATCCGTTCCCTACGCCGGCGTAACCCGGATCAGGTTCGACGGGTCCGCGCCGCATGCGCATCTCAGTCCCTTGTGGGACCCCCCGACGGATGCAGCCCAACCTAGTCGCCGCGGCGGAGATGGCAAGGGGAATGAGGCGCCCGGCGCCGCCGCGCGGGATGCGCGCCCGCCCGGCGCGGGCGCAGCCGCGCCCCCCCGGCGCGGCCCCGGCGGGTCCCTGCGCCCGCGCCCGGCCGCTTCAGATCGCGTGCGGCAGCAGGTCCGCCCGATGCGCCGTCACGAAGTCGCGCAGCACCGTGGCGGCGCGGTCGAGGGGGCGGTCCTCGCGGTGCAGCATGTACCAGTGGCGCATCATCGGCAGCCCGGGAAAAGGCAACGCCACCAGGCGCTTGTCCTCGAACTCCGCCATGCAGGTATGCTCCGAGATCAGCGCGATCCCCAGCCCCGCGATCACCGCCTGCTTGATCGTCTCATTGGTCCCCATTTCCTCGAGCCGCACCGGCCGGCCCATGCCGATCCGGTCGAGGAACCGCGTGGTCAGCGTGCGGGTGCCCGAGCCTTCCTCGCGCGCAAGGAAGGTCTGCGCCAGCAGGTCCTCGGGCAGGATGTGCCGGTCCTTCGCCAGCGGGTGATCCGGGGGGGCGATCAGCACGTGCGGATGGTCCCCCAGCAGCGTCGCCTCGGTCGCGACATGGCCCGGCGGGCGGCCCATGATCACCAGGTCGAACTCGCCCCGTTCCAGCCCCGCGACGATGGCGCCGCGGTTGCCGATCGCCAGCTGCACCCGGATCCCGGGATGCGCCTTGCGGAAGGCCGCGACGATTCCGGGCGTGAAATACTTGGCCGTCGACACGCCCCCCAGCGTCACCGTCCCCTCGGCCCCCGAGGCGATGGCGGTGATGCGCCGCTCGCCGCGCGCGATGGTGGTCTCCATCTCCGCGACCATGGTCAGCAGCGCCTCGCCGATCTCGGTCGGGCGCAGCCCGTCGGGGCCGCGCACCTGGATCGGCGCGCCCGCGAGTTTCTCGAGCGTTTTCAGGTGGGTGGCGACGGCGGGCGGGGTCACGAACAGCTGCTGCGCGGCGCCTGCCACGGACCCCGCGCGCATCACCGCCGCGAAGGCGCGCAGCTGCTTCAGGGACAGGCCCCGCAGGTCGGTCATGACCGGGCCCCGAGCGGGCGGGCGGGCGGGGGGAAAGCGGCGGGGGGCATAGAAAACCTTTCGCGTCGGAAGATTTAATGAAATTTCTTTTTCCCCGCCGATCCGTCAAGCCTCTCCTCAACAAACGCGGCGCACCGACACGACGCCGCGGCCCCAGGAGGAAAAGCCATGACCGACGTCGCGACCGCCCCGACCCGGGGCCAGGCGCAGGACGACGCCCGCAAGGGGGCGCCCGCCGCCCGCGCCATCCTCGCCCCGACCCGCGGCGAGCCCCTCGCCGCCCGCCTCGAGACCCTCGCCGACGGCGACGCGCTGCGCGCCGACGCCGCCGCCGCCATCGCCGCGCTGGCCCGCGCCGCCGCCGCGACCTCGGGCCTCGTCGCCCGCGGGCCGCTGGCCGGGGACCTGGGCCGCGCCGCCGGGGCGGACAACGCCGATGGCGACGCGCAGAAGGCGCTCGACGTCATGGCCAACACGGCGGTGATCGCCGCGCTGCGCGCCGCCCCGGTCGCCTGGCTGGCGAGCGAGGAAGAGGAGGCGATCCTCACCCTCGATCCCGCGGGCACGCTGGCGGTCGCCATCGACCCGCTCGACGGGTCCTCGAACATCGACGTCAACGCGCCCATCGGGGCGATCTTCGGGATCTACCCGGCCGAGACCGGCGGGGCGTCGGCCTCGCTGCTGCGCCCGGGGCGGGACCAGGTCGCGGCGGGCTATGTCATCTACGGGCCCTGCACCGCGCTGGTCCTCTCGTTCGGCGAGGTCCCGGAGCTGTTCGTGCTGGACCGCGAGGAAGGCGGCTTCACGTCGGTCGGCGCCGTCGCGCCGATCCCCGAGGACACCTCGGAATACGCGATCAACGCCTCGAACCACCGCCATTGGCGCGCGCCGGTGCGCCAGTTCGTCGAGGATTGCCTCGCGGGCGTCGACGGGCCGCGGGCCAAGAATTTCAACATGCGCTGGGTCGCGTCGCTGGTGGCCGAGGCGCACCGGATCCTGACCCGGGGCGGGGTGTTCCTCTACCCCGGGGACCAGCGCAAGGGCTATGAGAAGGGCCGCCTGCGCCTCCTCTATGAAGCCGCGCCGATGGCCTTCCTCGTGGAGGCCGCGGGGGGCATGGCCACCGACGGCGCGGCCCGGATCCTCGACATCCCCGCCGCCGATCCGCACCAGCGCACGCCGCTGATCTTCGGCGCCGCGCGCAAGGTGGCCCGCATCGCCGCGCTGCACGAGGACCCGGATGCCGGGCCCGCCGTCTCGCCCCTCTTCGCCACCCGCGGCCTGTACCGCGCCTGAGCGCGACGGCCGAGAAGGACCAGACCCCATGTCGCTCAAGCACCCGATCATCTCCGTCACCGGCTCCTCCGGCGCGGGCACCTCGACCGTCAAGCACACCTTCGACCAGATCTTCCGGCGCGAGGGCGTCTCGGCGGCCACCATCGAGGGCGACGCCTTCCACCGCTTCGACCGCGCGGCGATGAAGGCCGAGCTGGCGCGCCGCACCGAGGCGGGGGATCAGACGTTCAGCCATTTCTCGATGGAGGCGAACGAGCTGTCGGAGCTGGAAGCCCAGTTCAGGGCCTTCGCCGAGACCGGCCGCGCCCGCACCCGGACCTATGTTCACGATGACGAGGAAGCGGCCAAATTCGGCACCCCGCCGGGCCATTTCACCGACTGGCGGGAGATCGGCGCGGATGCGGACCTTCTGTTCTACGAGGGCCTGCACGGCGCGGTGAACCAGGAGGGGATCAACGTCGCCGGCCATGCCGACCTGAAGATCGGCGTGGTGCCGGTCATCAACCTTGAATGGATCCAGAAGATCCACCGCGACCGCGCCGCGCGCGGCTACACCACCGAGGCGGTGACCGACACGATCCTGCGCCGGATGCATGACTACGTGCACGTGATCTGCCCGCAATTCACCGAGACGGACGTGAACTTCCAGCGGGTGCCGGTGGTCGACACCTCCAACCCTTTCTGCGCGCGCTGGATCCCGACGGCGGGGGAATCGCTGGTGGTGATCCGGTTCAAGAACCCGCGCGGGATCGATTTCTCCTACCTCGTGCAGATGATCCACGGCGCGTGGATGAGCCGCGCGAACTCCATCGTCATCCCGGGCGACAAGCTCGACCTCGCGATGCAGCTGATCCTGACGCCGATGATCCAGCGCCTGGTGGAACGCGCCCGCAACACGCGCTGAGCGCCGGGCCCCGCGCCAGGGGCCCCCGCGATCCGACCATGACGAAACCCGCGCGAGGCCGACGCCCGCGCCGCCTTTTCCGACGCGAAAGGGGGGATGCCCTCATGCACGACGACCAGATGATGACGCCCATGCTGGGCGATGCCGAAACCGCCCGCCTGGCCCGCATGGCCAACGCGATCCGCGCGCTGACCATGGACGCGGTCGAGGCCGCGAAGTCCGGCCATCCCGGGATGCCGATGGGCATGGCCGACGCGGCGGCGACCCTGTTCGCCCGCCATGCGAAGATCGACCCGGCGGACCCGTCCTGGCCCGACCGCGACCGCTTCGTTCTGTCGGCGGGCCATGGCTCGATGCTGCAATACGCGGTCCATCACCTGATGGGCTATGCCGACATGCCGATCGAGGAGCTGAAGGCCTTCCGCCAGCTTGGCCGCCGCACCGCGGGCCACCCGGAATACGGCCACGCGCTGGGGATCGAGACGACCACCGGCCCGCTGGGGCAGGGCCTCGCCACCGCCGTGGGCATGGCCATCGCCGAGCGGGCGATGAACGCGCGCTTCGGGGACGGGCTGGTCGACCACCGGACCTACGTGATCGCCGGCGACGGCTGCCTGATGGAGGGGATCTCTCACGAGGCGGCGGACCTGGCGGGGACGCTGCGCCTCGGGCGGCTGATCGTGATGTGGGACGACAACGGCATCACCATCGACGGCAAGGTCTCGCTGTCGTCTTCCGCCGACCAGGAGGCGCGCTTCGCCGCGCTGGGCTGGCACGTGATCCGCGCCGACGGGCATGACCCGGCGGATGTCGACCGCGCGCTGGAGGAGGCGAAGGCCGACCCGCGCCCGTCGCTGATCGCCTGCCGCACGGTGATCGGCAAGGGCGCGCCGACCAAGGCCGGGGGCCCGGGCATCCACGGCGCGCCGCTGGGGCCGGAGGAGATCGCCGCCACCCGCGATGCGCTGGGCTGGGAGGCCGGGCCCTTCGCCATCCCCGAGGACGTGGCCGAGGCCTGGGCCGCCGTGCCCGCCCGCGCCGCGGCCGAGCGGATGGCCTGGGCCGCCCGCCGCGCCGCCAGCCCGGACCGGGCCGCGTTCGACGCCGCCGTCGCCATGGACCTTTCCGCCGTCGAGGGGGCGATCCGCGCCCACAAGAAGGCGCTGTCGGCCGAGGCGCCCACGCTCGCCACCCGCGTCGCGTCGCAGAAGGCGCTGGACGCGATCCGCGCGGCGACGCCGCTGCTGATGGGCGGCTCGGCGGACCTGACCGGCTCGAACAACACCAAGGCCAAGGGGCAGGCGCCCATCAGCGCCGAGGATTTCCGCGGCGACTACATCCATTACGGCATCCGCGAATTCGGCATGGCCGCGGCGATGAACGGGATCGCGCTGCACGGAGGGTTCACGCCTTACGGCGGCGCCTTCCTCGCCTTCGCCGACTATGCCCGCGGGGCGATCCGCCTCTCGGCGCTGATGGGGGTGCGCGCGGTCTACGTGATGACGCACGACTCCATCGGCCTCGGGGAAGACGGCCCGACCCACCAGCCCGTGGAACACGTGGCCTCCCTGCGCGCCATCCCCAACCTCGCCGTGTTCCGCCCCTGCGACGCGGTGGAGACGGCGGAGGCCTGGGAAGCCGCCCTTCGCCTCTCCGGCCCCTCGGTCCTGTGC
Organism: Rhodovulum sp. DZ06; assembly: GCF_050586345.1. Taxonomy (NCBI): domain Bacteria; kingdom Pseudomonadati; phylum Pseudomonadota; class Alphaproteobacteria; order Rhodobacterales; family Paracoccaceae; genus Rhodovulum; species Rhodovulum sp. DZ06. The sequence goes on along the minus strand of NZ_JBOCEF010000048.1, from coordinate 8,098 downwards.
CTGTCGCGCCAGGGCCTGCCGGTGCTGCGCAGAACGCACGAGGACGAGAACCTGGCCGCCCGCGGCGCCTATGTGCTGCGCGAGCCTGCCGGGGGCCGCGACGCGACGATCCTTGCGACCGGCTCGGAGGTCGAGGTCGCCTGCGCCGCCGCCGACCTGCTGGCCGCGGAAGGCATCCGCGCCGCCGTCGTCTCCATGCCCTGCTGGGAGCTGTTCGCCGAGCGCCCGGAGACCGAGCAGGCCAGCGTCCTCGGCGACGCCCCGCGCGTGGCGGTCGAGGCGGCGATCCGCTTCGGCTGGGACGCCTGGATCGGCCCCAAGGGCGGCTTCACGGGGATGGAGGGCTTCGGCGCCTCGGCCCCGGCCCCCGACCTCTACCAGCATTTCGGCATCACCCCCGAAGCGGTCGCCGCCTCGGTCCGCGCCGCACTCTGAACACCGCCGCACGTTTCTCGCCGCAACCTGACAAGGAGCTTCCCATGGCCCGCATCACCCTGCGCCAGCTTCTCGACCACGCCGCCGAACATGGCTACGGCGTGCCCGCCTTCAACATCAACAACATGGAACAGGGCCTCGCGATCCTCGAGGCCGCGCGCAAGACCGACGCGCCGGTCATCATCCAGGCCTCGCGCGGGGCGCGGAGCTATGCCGGGGACCTGATGCTCGGCAAGATGGTCGAGGGGCTCGAGGCGATGTATCCCGAGATCCCGATCTGCCTGCACCAGGACCACGGCAACTCGGTCGCCACCTGCCTCTCGGCGGTCAAGCACGGCTTCACCTCGGTGATGATGGACGGCTCGCTTAGGGAAGACGCGAAGACCCCCGCCGATTACGCCTATAACGCGGGGATCACCGCCGAGGTCTCGCGCCTGGCGCACATGGTCGGCGCCTCGGTGGAAGGCGAGCTCGGGTGCCTCGGCAGCCTTGAGACCGGGCAGGGCGAGGCCGAGGACGGCCACGGCTTCGAGGGCAAGCTCGACCGCGACCAGCTGCTGACCGACCCCGAGGAAGCGGCGCGCTTCGTGGCCGAGACCGGCGTCGACGCGCTCGCCGTCGCCATCGGCACCTCGCACGGCGCCTACAAGTTCACGGCTCGGCCTACCGGCGACGTCCTCGCCATGGACGTGATCGAGAAGATCCACGCGCGCCTGCCGGACTGCCACATCGTCATGCACGGGTCTTCTTCCGTGCCCGAGGAATTGCGGTCCGTCTTCAACGCCAATGGCGGCGAGATGCGAGAGACCTACGGCGTGCCGGTCGAGGAGATCGTCCGCGGCATCAAGCACGGCGTGCGCAAGGTGAACATCGACACCGACCTGCGCCTGGCCGCGGCGGCCGAGTTCCGCCGCGTGGCCGCCACCTCGAAGTCCGAGTTCGACCCGCGCAAGTTCCTCAAGCCCGCCATGGCCGCGATGGAGCAGGTCTGCCGCGACCGGTTCGAGGCCTTCGGGACCGCCGGGCACGCCCACCGCATCACGCCGATCTCCATGGACGACATGGCCCTGCGCTACGCCGCCGGGTCCCTGTCGCCCGTCCGCGCCGCCGCCTGAAAACCAGAACACCTGAAGGGAGAGACCCGATGAACGCGCATTCGAAAGAGATCAAGGGCAAGGACCGTTACCGCGCCGGCGTCCTGAAATACGCCCAGATGGGCTACTGGGACGGAGACTACGTGCCCCAGGACACCGACCTGCTGGCCCTGTTCCGCATCACCCCGCAGGAGGGCGTGGACCCGGTCGAGGCCGCCGCGGCCGTCGCCGGGGAGTCCTCCACCGCCACCTGGACCGTGGTCTGGACCGACCGGCTGACCAACTGCGACCGCTACCGCGCCAAGGCCTACCGGGTCGACCCGGTGCCGGGGACCCCGGGCCAGTACTTCGCCTATGTCGCCTATGATCTCGCGCTGTTCGAGGAAGGCTCCATCGCCAACCTCACCGCCTCGATCATCGGCAACGTCTTCTCGTTCAAGCCGCTCAAGGCCGCGCGGCTCGAGGACATGAAGTTCCCGGTCGCTTACGTGAAGACCTTCAAGGGCCCGCCCACCGGCATCGTGGTGGAGCGCGAGCGCCTCGACAAGTTCGGCAAGCCGCTTCTGGGCGCGACCACCAAGCCGAAGCTGGGCCTCTCGGGCAAGAACTACGGCCGCGTGGTGTACGAGGGGCTCAAGGGCGGCCTCGACTTCATGAAGGATGACGAGAACATCAACTCCCAGCCCTTCATGCACTGGCGCGACCGGTTCCTCTACTGCATGGAGGCGGTGAACAAGGCGACCGCCGAGACCGGCGAGGTGAAGGGGCATTACCTCAACATCACCGCCGGGACGATGGAGGAGATGTACGCCCGCGCCCAGTTCGCCAAGGAGCTGGGGTCGGTCATCGTCATGGTCGACCTGATCGTCGGCTGGACCGCGATCCAGTCCATCGCCGAATGGTGCCGGGCCAACGACATGATCCTGCACATGCACCGTGCGGGCCATGGCACCTACACCCGCCAGAAGAACCACGGCATCAGCTTCCGCGTCATCGCCAAGTGGCTGCGCCTGGCGGGCGTCGACCACCTGCACTGCGGCACCGCGGTGGGCAAGCTGGAGGGCGATCCGCTCACCGTCCAGGGCTATTACAACGTCTGCCGCGAGACCCGGAACGAGGTCGACCTGCCGCGCGGGATCTTCTTCGACCAGGACTGGGGCGATCTGCGCAAGGTCATGCCCGTCGCTTCGGGCGGCATCCATGCGGGCCAGATGCACCAGCTGATCGACCTCTTCGGCGACGACGTGGTGCTGCAGTTCGGGGGGGGCACCATCGGCCACCCGATGGGCATCCAGGCCGGCGCCGCCGCCAACCGCGTCGCGCTCGAAGCCATGGTGCTGGCGCGCAACGAGGGCCGCGACATCAAGAACGAGGGCCCCGAGATCCTGCGCGCCGCCGCCAAGTGGTGCAAGCCGCTCGAGGCCGCGCTCGAGACCTGGGGGAACATCACCTTCAACTACCAGTCGACCGACACGTCGGACTTCGTGCCGACCCCCGAAGTCGCCATGTGACCCGGCCCTGAGCCAAGAGGAGACCTACCAATGCGCATCACCCAGGGCTGCTTCAGCTTCCTTCCCGACCTGACCGACGAGCAGATCTCGGCCCAGGTCGAGTACTGCCTGCAGAACGGTTGGGCCGTCGGCATCGAGTACACCGACGATCCCCACCCCCGGAACACCTACTGGGACATGTGGGGCCACCCGATGTTCGATCTGCGCGACCCCAAGGGCGTGATGATGGAGCTGGACGAGTGCCGCAAGGCCCATGGGGCCGCGTACATCCGCCTGAACGCCTTCGACAATTCGAACGGGTTCGAGACGGTTCGCATGTCCTTCATCACCGATCGTCCGGCGCAGGAGCCGACCTTCACGATGACCCGGACGGATGTCGGCGGCCGGTCCCAGCACTACAGCTGGGCCGCCACGCGCTGACCTCCTTGCCGGCGGGCGGGGCGATCCGTCCCGGGCCTTGGATGCCGCCCCGCCCGCCGGCCCCCTGACATGCCGAGCTTCCCCGCCCCCCGCGCCGACAGGGGGGGCGGGGGATGTCCCCCGATGGCGGAACGCCCCGCGCGCCGCCCGTCCTGACGCGGGGGCCGCGTCCGCCGCGGGGGACGCCGCCGCCCCGGCCGCCTGTCCCGGCCGGGGCGGCGCCCTTCGCCGCAGGCCTCGCGCCCGCCGCCTTCCCGCGAAGGCGCCGCGCCCGACGCCCGCCCGCCTTTTCCACCAGCTTCCCAGGAGCCTCGCGCCATGACCGCCCTCGACGACGCCGCCACCCCGACCGACGCCGCCGACCAGACCGCCGCCGCCGCCGCCGCGCCGGTGACCGTCGACCTCGCCGCCGATTTCCGCGACAGCGGCGTGGCCGAGGTGCTGGAGGAGCTGGACCGCGAGCTGATCGGCCTCGCGCCCGTGAAGAAGCGCATCCGCGAGACCGCCGCGCTTCTGCTGGTCGACCGCGCCCGCGCGCGCCTTGGCCTGCACACCGACACGCCGACGCTGCACATGTCCTTCACCGGCAACCCCGGGGTCGGCAAGACAACCGTGGCGCTGAAGATGGCGGGGCTCCTCCACCGCCTCGGCTATGTGCGCAAGGGCCATGTCGTGTCGGTCACCCGCGACGACCTGGTGGGCCAGTATATCGGCCACACCGCCCCCAAGACGAAGGAGGTCCTGAAGAAGGCCATGGGCGGCGTCCTCTTCATCGACGAGGCCTATTACCTCTACAAACCGGACAATGAGCGGGATTACGGCCAGGAGGCCATCGAGATCCTGCTGCAGGTGATGGAGAACAACCGCGACGACCTGGTGGTGATCCTGGCGGGCTATGCCGACCGGATGGAGGATTTCTACCGCTCGAACCCCGGCTTCCGGTCGCGCATCGCGCACCATATCGACTTCCCCGATTACTCGGATGACGAGCTGGTGCGGATCTCCGAAGGGATGCTGTCTTCGCAGGGCTATTCCTTCTCTCCCGCCGCCCGCGCGGCGATGGAGGAATATGTGGGCCTGCGCCGCAACCAGCCGCATTTCGCCAACGCCCGCTCGGTGCGCAACGCGCTCGACCGCGCGCGGCTGCGCCAGGCCAACCGGCTGTTCGAGGGGAACGCGGGCCCGCTCGACGCCGCCGCCCTCTCCACCATCGAGGAATCCGACCTGCGCCCCAGCCGGGTGTTCCAGGGCGGCCTCTCCACCGACCGCAAGCAGGAGGGCTGAGCCATGGGCTTCACCCGCGACATCAAGATCGCCCCGTCGATCCTTTCCGCCGATTTCGCGAATTTCGGCAAGGAATGCGAGGCCATCGAGGCCGAGGGCTGCGACTGGGTGCATGTGGACGTGATGGACGGGCATTTCGTCCCCAACATCACCTTCGGCCCCGCCACCTGCGCCGCGATCCGGCCCCACATCAAGGGGGTGATGGACGTCCACCTGATGATCGCCCCCTGCGATCCCTACCTTGAAGCCTTCGCGAAGGCGGGCGCCGACGTCATCACCATCCATGCCGAGGCGGGGCCGCATCTCGACCGCTCCCTGCAGCTGATCCGCGACCTCGGCTGCAAGGCGGGCGTGGCGCTGAACCCCTCGACGCCCGCCTCGGCCATCGAGCACGTGCTGGACCGGCTGGACCTCGTCTGCGTGATGACCGTGAACCCCGGCTTCGGGGGGCAGAGCTTCATCGACATGTCCGCCAAGATCCGCGCGCTGCGCAGCATGATCGGGGATCGCGAGATCCATATCGAGATCGACGGCGGCGTCTCGCCCGCCACCGCGCCCATCGTGGCGGCGGCGGGGGCGGATGTGCTGGTCGCGGGCTCGGCGGTGTTCAAGGGCGGGACGGTCCGGAACCCCGCCCCGTATGGCGAGAACATCCGCGCCATCCGCGCCGCCGCAGAGGGCGCGCTGACCGCCGAGGCCGCAGAATGACCCTCCGCGCCCTCATCTTCGACGTGGACGGCACCCTGGCCGAGACCGAGGAAGCCCATCGCGAGGCGTTCAACGCCACCTTCGCCGCGCATGGCCTTGGGTGGCATTGGAGCCGCGACCTCTACGCCCGCCTGCTGAAGGTGACGGGGGGCAAGGAGCGGATGGCGCATTACGTCTCGCACGATCTTGGCCAGACCCCGGACCTTGAGCGCATCGCGGCGCTGCACCGGGAGAAGACGGCGGCCTATGCCGACATCCTCGCCGCCGGGGGGCTGAAGCTGCGGCCCGGCATCGCCTCCTTGATGGCTGATGCGCGCGCCCGCGGGGTGCGGCTGGCGGTGGCGACGACCACCAACGGCCCGAACGTGGAGGCGCTGTGCCGGAGCTGCTTCGGCGCCCCGGCAGGCGATGTGTTCGAGGTGATCGCGGCGGGGGACGAGGTGGCGGCGAAGAAGCCCGCGCCCGACGTCTATCGCCTCGCGCTCGCGCGGCTCGATCTTCCCGCGCGGGACTGCATCGCGCTGGAGGACAGCGCCAATGGGGTGAAATCCGCCACCGCGGCGGGGCTGCGCTGCCTCGCCTCTCCCTCGGCCTATACCGAGGGCGACGATCTCTCGCCCGCCATCCAGGTCAGGCGCTTCACCGAGGCCGGGGATGCACCCTCTCTTGCATCCCTGTTCGGCGATGTCGCCCCACGGGGGCCGGCCGCCGTGTCCTGACGCATGGCGGCCGGTATGGATCGGCGGGATGAGAGCAGGCCCGGGAGGGGGGGCAGGGCCGCGCCCCCCGCCCGGGCCGTTTTGCGTCTGGGAGGGGGGCGCGCCCCTCAGGCCGCCGCCTCGATCCCCCAGACGTCGCGGGCATAGAGCGGGTAGACCCCCGCGATCCGCTGCGCCACCGGGCCGCGCAGCAGGGCCAGCGTCTCGGCATCCGGCAGCGGCGTGGTGGGGACGATGTCCGGCGCGTCGAAATCGAAGCCGGTGTTGTCGCGCACCTCCTCGAGGCTGTGGCCGGGATGCAGGGAGCGCAGGCTGAACCGCCCCGCCTTGCGGTCGAAGTCGAACAGGCACCGCTCGGTGATCAGCGCGATGGGGCCGCCGGGGCGGTGCAAGGTTTCGGGCGACGCGCCGGGGGCGGAGACGAAATCCACCTTCTCCACCATCGTGCGGCGGGTATGCTCCCACCGGAACAGGATCAGGCGCGGGACGACGAAGGCGAGATAGGCCGAGCCGAAGCAACCCGACCAGCGCGCCTTCGCCTGCGGGTAGTCTCCGACGCCCACGAGGTTCACGTTGCCCGCGCCGTCGATCTGCCCGCCCGACAGGAAGAACCCGTCGACGCGCCCGCGGCCCGCGAGGTCGAAGAGCTCCGAGCCGCCATCGGTCCAGAACGTGTCCTGCTTGGAGCCAAGGATCGAGACCCGCGGCCGCCCGCCGCCAAGCTCGGAGGCCAGAAGCGCCCCGGTGCCGGGAATGGGCGAGACCATGCCGACGGCGACGTGGCGCGCGCCCTGCAGCATCCCGGCGATGGCGGTGGCGTAGATCTCCTCGGGGCGGATGTCGGTGGGATCGACGGTCATTCCGCGGCCTCCTGCATCGGGCGGGGCAGGCCATGGGCGAGGGCGCGGGCGATCCAGGCGTCGAAGCCCTCGGCCGTCTTCGCTTCCGACAGGTATCCGCGGGCGCCGTCGATATCGCAGCCGCCATCGGCCAGCATCGGCCAGGCGGCGCCGGGGGCGTGGACCATCGCCTCGATATAGAAATCGGGCAGGGTTCCGGCCGCCAGCTCGGGGTCGGCCATGAAATCGGCGTCCACGATATCTTCCACCGTGACGAGGGTGCGGTCCGAGGCCTGGGCCAGCACCTTCAGGTCGCGGTTGCGCCCGACCCAGACATTGCCGTTGCGGTCTGCTTTCGGCGCATGGAACAGGGCCACGTCGGGGTTGATGGCCTTGAGGGCGGCGATGCGGTCGCCGGGGGCGAAGGGGTTGTCGATCTCGGCCCAGTCGTCCCGGTGGGTCATGAGGTCCGAGCCGATCAGCCCGCGCAGGGTGCAGAAGGGCTGGCCCTTGGCCCCCGCCTGCACGGCGGCGTAGACGGCGGGGCAGGTGCTGTCGACGACCTTGAGCGTCCCGGCCTTCACCGCTGCGGTGAAGCGCGGCGCGGGGCCGAGTTCCGAGAAGCTGATGCCCGAGGTTTCCACCGAGGCGACGCAGCCCGCGCCGATCAGGATGTCGATGGCGAGGCCCGCGCCCGGCCAGGCGCAGGTGGGCACGGTGGTGACATGCAGGTTTTTCGCGCCCCGTCGGACGAGTTCGAGCGCCACCGCGACGGGCGGGTCGGGATTCTCGCCCTTCGGGAGCGCGACATGGGCGCCGTCGGGGATCGCGGCGGCGAGCGCGGCGGGATCGGGCAGCATCGGAACGGACATGCGGGCGGGCCTCCTCTTCCCGGCCATGCGCCGGTTTCCGGCGCGGTTGCTTCACATGGTAACGAAATGCGGCCCGCCATGCCAGCGTTGCGTGGGGGCGTCCGGGCTTGGGGGGCGATAGCCCCCCGCGCCGCCCGGCCGCGGGGGGGGGGGGGGGGGGGGGGGGGGGGGGGGGGGGGGGGGGGGGGGGGGGGGGGGGGGGGGGGGGGGGGGGGG
>NZ_JBOCEF010000047.1:32064-39260 GCF_050586345.1 Rhodovulum sp. DZ06 | reverse complement strand
GGTCCGCTCGGTCGACGGCCACGTGCTGGCCCTGCCCGAGGCGCGCCGCCTCGCCGCCATGGCCCCCGCCTTGCAGGGAGGAAGGGGTCTGCAGACCCCTTCCTCCCCCTCGCACCCGGGCGCGTCGCCCCCGGCGGGGCGCAACCAGAGGCCCCCCGGCGGGGCGCAACCAGAGGCCCCCCGGCGGGGCGCAACGCAAAGGGGCCGGAGGTCTCCCCCCGGCCCCTTCGTCATGCCTGCATCGGGCCCCTGCCCGACCGCTTACTGGTCGAGGAAGCTGCGCAGCTTGCGCGACCGGCTCGGGTGCTTGAGCTTGCGGAGCGCCTTCGCCTCGATCTGGCGGATGCGCTCGCGGGTCACGCTGAACTGCTGGCCGACCTCTTCGAGCGTGTGGTCGGTGTTCATGCCGATGCCGAAGCGCATGCGCAGCACGCGCTCCTCGCGCGGGGTCAGGGACGCCAGGACACGGGTGGTGGTGTCCTTCAGGTTCGCCTGGATCGCCGAGTCCAGCGGCAGCACCGCGTTCTTGTCCTCGATGAAATCGCCCAGCTGGCTGTCTTCCTCGTCGCCGATCGGCGTTTCGAGAGAGATCGGCTCCTTGGCGATCTTCATCACCTTGCGGACCTTCTCGAGCGGCATCTGCAGCTTGGCCGCCAGCTCCTCCGGCGTCGGCTCGCGCCCGATCTCGTGCAGCATCTGCCGCCCCGTGCGGACCAGCTTGTTGATCGTCTCGATCATGTGCACCGGGATGCGGATGGTGCGCGCCTGGTCGGCGATGGAGCGGGTGATGGCCTGGCGGATCCACCAGGTCGCATAAGTCGAGAACTTGTAGCCGCGACGGTACTCGAACTTGTCCACCGCCTTCATCAGGCCGATGTTGCCCTCCTGGATCAGGTCCAGGAACTGAAGGCCGCGGTTCGTGTACTTCTTGGCGATGGAGATCACGAGGCGCAGGTTGGCCTCGACCATCTCCTTCTTCGCGATCCGGGCTTCCTTTTCACCCTTCTGCACCTGCTGGACGATGCGGCGATACTCGGGGATGTCCACGCCGACATGGCGGCCGATCTGGCCGATCTCGTCGCGCACGCCCTCGATCCGGTCGCGGTATTTCTCCACGAACAGGGCCCAGCCCTTCCCCTTCAGCGCGCCCACGCGGTCGACCCAGCCGGGATCGAGCTCCGAGTCGCGGTACTGCTTGACGAACTCCGCCCGGTTCACCTTGCAGGCGTCGGCCATCTTCACCAGCTGGCCCTCGAGCGTCATCAGCCGGCGGTTGATGCCGTAAAGCTGGTCGACCAGCGCCTCGATGCGGTTGTTGTGGAAGTGCAGGTCGTTGACCAGGGCCACGATCTCCGAGCGCAGGCGCTGGTATTCGCGCTCCTGCGTCGAGGAGAAGGTCTCGTCCTCCGACAGCGCCGCGCCGATGCGGTTGTGCTGCATCTCGTTCAGGCGCTCATAGTCCTGGGCGATGCGGTCGAGCTTTTCGAGCACCTGCGGCTTCAGCGCCGCCTCCATCGCGGCGATGGAGAGGTTCTGCTGCTCGTCCTCGTCGTCCTCGTCGTCCGAATTGTCGTCCGACCGGCCCTCTTCGCCCTCGCCCTCGGCCTTCTCGCCCTCGGCGGCGGGCGCGGCGGCGCCGTTCGCGGCAGGGGCGGCGGCGCCCGCGGCGGAGGCGTCGATCACCTCCTCGTCGCCCTCCTCCGTCTCCTCGGCCATGGTGGCGCCGAAGGTGGCGTCGAGGTCGATCACGTCGCGCAGCATGATCTTCTCTTCCAGCAGCTCATCGCGCCAGATGGTGATGGCCTGGAAGGTCAGCGGGCTTTCGCACAGCCCCGAGATCATGGTGTTGCGGCCGGCCTCGATGCGCTTGGCGATGGCGATCTCGCCCTCGCGCGACAGCAGCTCGACCGAGCCCATTTCGCGCAGGTACATGCGCACGGGGTCGTCGGTGCGGTCGAGGGTTTCCGAGCTGGAGGAGGTGGTCGTCACCTCCTTGGAGGTCTCGGCCTTCTCGCCTTCCTCGGCGTCGGCTTCCTCGGCCTCGACGACGTTGACGCCCATCTCGGAGAGCAGGGACATCACGTCTTCGATCTGCTCCGAGGACACCTGGTCCTGGGGCAGCGCCTTGTTGAGCTCGTCGATCGTGATGTAGCCCTTGGCCTTGGCGGTCGCGATCATCTTCTTGACCGCCGCCTGGCTCATGTCGAGCATCGGGCCTGCGCCGTCGGCCTGCTCATCGTCCTTCTGGGTGTCGTCGATGTCCTTGGCGGCCATGCACGTCTCCTGTCGACCGGGCGGCCGGCGCGGGCGTGGGGCGGGACCCGAAGCGGCGGCGAGGGGGCGTCCCCCGTCCCGCGCCAGCTTCGCTTGTCCTCCGCGCGCCCCGCGGCGAACGCGGGTCGGGTCTGCGATCCGTCACCATATAGGTGATTCGTTTCTCGAATCACCATGGCCGGATGAAAAAATGCTCAGCCCTTCCTGCCGGAACGAGTCGGAATGGAAAAGCCCTGAAGACGCCGGACGGCCTCTTCGTCGCCATCCTCTGCAAGATGATTCCGCTGCGCGGCGCCCGCCCCGTCGCGTGCGCGGGCCGCGGCGGCGAGGCGATGGGTCAGGTCCTCGCCCGCCTCGCCTTCCAGCAGGGACCTTGCCGCGTCCTGCATCTCCTCCTCGGCGCTGACCAGCGCCGAATGGCGGTCCAGCGCCTCTTCCAGCGCATGTTTCGCCGCGTCCGGGTCCGATCCGGGGGCGAGCGCGCGGGTCAGCCCGGCGGCCCTCGAGGCCCCCGCGGCCGCCCAGGCGTCGCCGCCGATGCGCGCGTCCACGAGGGCGCGGAACGCGGCGCGGTCGAGCGCGCCTTCCGCGTCGGCGGGGGTTTCGGAGAGCGCGCCGATCACCGCGTCGCGAATCGCCGAGAGGTCGGGATGCATGAACGGCGCCTCGGCCAGCGAATCCTCGAGCGCGAGCGCCGCGTCGGGATGGCCCAGCGCGCCGGCGAGGATGGCGCTTTCGCGCAGCCGCGCGCCCGCTTCCGCCGCCGCGCGCCCGCCCTGCCCCGTCGCGGCGATGCGCGCGAGGGCCGAGAGCATCGTCTCGCGCGCGGGACCGCCGGGGATGCGCGGCGCGCCGCGCCCGCCGAAGCCCTGCCGCCTGCGCCCGCCGCCGAAGCCGCCGCCCTTGCCGCCCCCGAAACCGCCGCCATATCCGCCCTGGCCGCCCACCGGCGCGCCGCCGCGGGCGAAGCGCTGCGCGCCCTCGGCCATGCCCGGCGCGCCCCCCGGCCCGCCGCGGGGGGCGGCGGGCGGCGGCGGAAAGCCCGCGTCGCGGCCCGGGTCCATGCCGGGATCGAAACCGTAATCGGGCTCATAGCCCGGCTCGGGGCCGAAATCGGGTCCGTAATCCGGCCCATCCCCGTAGCCGGGGCCGTAATCGGGCGCGAAGCCCGCATCCATCGGCGGCCCCATGTCGGGCGGGCCGAAATCGCGCGGACCGGCGTCCCGGGGTCCCATCTCCCGCGGCGGCGCCGGGCGCGCGGCCTGCGCCGGGTCGATCCCGAACAGGGCGCAGCGCCGCTCCTGCAGCGCGTCGATATAGTGCCGCCGCAGCCGCCGGTCGCCGATCTTGCGCGCCGCCTCGGCCAGCCGCGCATCAAGCCCCGCCCGCCGCTCGGGGCTGTCGAAGCTCTTGCCGTCCGTCTCGCGCCGCCACAGCATCTCGACCAGCGGGGCCGAGGCGGCCAGCGCCTCTTCCATCGCCTCCGGCCCCCGCTCGCGGATCAGGTCGTCGGGGTCGAGCCCGTCGGGCATCAGGCAGAAGCGCAGCGAATGCTCCGCCGAGAGATGCGGCAGCGCCAGGTCGATCACCCGGTAGGCCGCCCGCAGCCCCGCCGCGTCGCCGTCGAGCGCGATGATCGGCTCGGGACAGACCCGCCACATCATCTGCAGCTGCATCTCGGTCACCGCGGTGCCGAGCGGGGCCACCGCCTCCTCGAACCCCGCCTGGGCGAGGGCGATGACGTCCATGTAGCCCTCGGCCACGATCAGCCGCCCCTTGCGCCCCGCCGCCCCGCGCGCCTTGTCGAGGTTGTAGAGGTTGCGCGACTTGTCGAAGAGCGGCGTCTCCGGGCCGTTGAGATACTTGGCCTTGGCGTCCTTCTGCATCGCCCGGCCGCCGAAGCTGATGCAGCGCCCGCGCGCGTCGCGGATCGGGAAGATGATCCGGTCGCGGAACCGCGGATAGGTGCGCCCGTCATCGGATTTCGCGATCAGCCCGGCCTTGATCATGTCATCGACGGGGATGTTCTTGGCCGCGAGATGCTCCTGCAGCCCGTCGCCCGGGGGGGCGAAGCCGATGCCGAAATCCTTCGCCGTCCGGCCGGTCATGCCGCGGCCCTTCAGGTATTCGCGCGCCGCTTCCGCCCGCGCGCCGGTCAGCTGCGCGCCGAACCAGCGCGCGGCGATCTCGGCCACCTCGGTCAGGCCCTTGCGCGCCTCCTCCCGCGCCGCGGCGCGCGGGTCGCGGTCGGGCATCTCCATCCCCGCTTCCTCGGCCAGCGCGCGAACCGCCTCCATGAAGGACATGTTCTCCATCTCGCGCAGGAAGGTGATGTGATCGCCCGAGGCGCCGCAGCCGAAGCACTTGTAGAAGCCCTGGCCCTCGAGGACGTGGAACGAGGAGGATTTCTCGTGGTGGAACGGGCACGGCGCCCACCAGTCGCCGCGGCCGGAGCTGGATTTCTTGCGGTCCCACGTGACCTTGCGCCCGACGATGGACGTCAGGCTGACGCGGGCGCGCAGCTCGTCGAGGAATCCGTTGGGCAGAGACATGGGGCCATCATATCCGCCCGGGCGCGGCCGGGCGCAAGGGGGCGTCTGGTTTACGCGCCCGTCCCCCGCCGCCCTGCCCGGCCCTTCAGGTCCAGTGCGGCGCCTCGCCCCCCGGCAGCGCGGCGCGCGCCTGCATCGGGCGGTCATAGGGGACGCGGACCGCGTCGCAGAACGCGATCAGCGCCTGTTCGTCCTGCAGCAGGAAATCGAGCACGAAGCCGAGGAATTCCGGCTCCGCCGCCCGCGCGCGCAGGTCCGACGGACCGCAGCCCGCGGCCCCGAGGAACGCGCCCAGCACCTCGTCATCCGCCGCCATCCAGCCCAGCGCCTGCACCGCCAGCGCCTCGGCCCCGTCCCTGCCCATCATCGCGTCATCCTTTCGCCCGCCCCGCCGCCGCCCCGCCGCCGGGACCCCGCCGCAATCAGAACGTTTTCACTAAATCCTTCGTTAAGCGTTTTACCCTCTAGTAGCGAGAGACGGCGACGCAGGCCCGGCCCCCCCGGGACCGGCGGGCCGATGGTGACGTTCTCTCGGCGGAGGTGGAGCGCATGTCCGGGCGCATTCTTGTCGCGGACGATTCGGCGGCCAATCGGATGCTGCTCGCCGCCCGCCTGGGCGGCGCATATTACGAGACGCTGACGGCGGCCGACGGGCGCGAGGCGCTGGAACGCGCCTTCGCCGAATCCCCCGACCTCATCCTGCTGGGCCTCAACATGGTAGGCATAGACGGCTGCGCGGCCTGCCGGCGCCTGAAGGCCGATCCGCGCACCGCCCATATCCCCGTGATCCTGCTGACCGAGCGCAACACGCCCGAGGAACGCATCGCCGGGCTCGATTCGGGCGCCGACGATTTCCTCTCCCGCCCGGTCTCGGACCTCGAGCTGTTCGCCCGGGTGCGCAACCTCGTGCGCATGAAGAACATGGTGGACGAGCTGCGGCTGCGGGATGAAACCGCGCAGGCCCTCGGGATCGACCCGCGGGACGAGGCGGCGCAGCCCCCGGGCGACGTGATCCTGCTCTGCGCCGACCCGGCCCATGCGCGGGCCCGCGGCGCGTTGCTCGCGGCCCAGATGGACGTGACCGTGCGCCTGCCGCGCAACGACCGCGCGGCGCTGGCCGAGGCGGAGAAGACGCCCCCCGACGCCATCGTGCTGGAGCGGGACCTGGGCGCGACCCGCGACGGGCTGCGCCTGGTCTCGGCCCTGCGCGCGCGGCCCGCGACGCGGCACGTGGCGGTCATCATGCTGGTGCGGCCCGGCGACCTCGAGGGCGCGGCGGCGGGGCTCGACCTCGGGGCCAACGACTACCTCGTGACCCCGGTCGACGGGAATGAGCTGGTGGCGCGGCTGGCGAGCCAGATCAGGCGCAAGCGCGCCTCGGACCGGCTGCGCGACGCGCTGCGCGACGGGCTGATGATGGCGATCACCGACCCGCTGACCGGCCTCTACAACCGCCGCTACGCCGAGACTCACCTGCGGCGCATCGCCGACCAGTGCGCCGGGGCGGCCCAGCCGCTGAGCGTGATGCTGCTCGACCTCGACAAGTTCAAGACCGTCAACGACCGCTTCGGCCATGCCGCGGGGGACGAGGTGCTCTCCGAATTCGCCCGCCGCCTGCGCGCCAATGTGCGCGGCGTGGACCTGGTGGCGCGGATGGGCGGCGAGGAGTTCCTGGTGGCGATGCCGGACGCGGATGCCGAGGGCGCCGCGCTGGCGGCCGAGCGGATCCGCGCCGCGGTGGCGGCCGAGCCCTTCGCCATCGGCGCGGACCCGGGGCGGATCGACGTGACCGTCTCGATCGGGCTGACGGTGGCCGGCCCCGAGGCGCTGGCCGCCCCGGTCGAGGCCGAGGCGCAGCGCCCGGCGGCGCTTCCGGGCGCGGGCGGGCTGGCCGAGGCCGCGGCGCCGCGCCCGCTCCATCCCCTCGCCCGCCAGGCGCGCCCGGCGCGGCTCCAGGCGCGGCCCGACCTGCCGCGCACGCTCCTCGCCGCCGCCGACCAGGCGCTGTACGCGAGCAAGGATGGCGGGCGGAACATGGTGACGACCAGCGCGGCCTGAGCCGGGCGCGGGGAGGAAGGCCAGGCGAAGGCCCGCGGCGGCCCGAAGGCCCGAGGCCCTCCGCCCCGGCGCCGAACGCCATGATCGGGCGGGCGGGAGCGCGGACATCCCCGCGGCGCCGTCCTGCAGCGGCTGTGATGCGCCCTGGCCCATCCGCCGCCCGGGCGCGGCCGGATCGGCGCGTTCCCATCGCGCCCCTTCAGCCCGCAACACGGATCACGCGGCGCGCCCGGACCGCCACCCTCCACCTGCGCGCCCCGCAACCCGCCGCGCGCCCCGGGCGGCGCGCCGGGAAGCCCGGCGCCCGGGAGC